>JBOGJF010000886.1:0-3452 GCA_050747785.1 Vicinamibacteria bacterium | reverse complement strand
TACACCTCGTTGACCGTGTCGCCGTCACCGGCATCTTGTTCCACCAAGAGCTCGCGACCGTTCCACTGGGCCCGGGTCTCGAGCTCGGATCCACTGGGTGTTTGACGCACGTGGGTTTGCCCGTCGAGGTAAAAGATGCGTACCTGTCCCGCCTCGGAGGCGGTGACGTGTACCTCACCCGGGACGCCGTCGATGGTGAGCTCGTCGGGGGCGGCCGACAAACTCTCCAGCAGGCGTTCCATATTCCTTACCTGTGACAGGTGAAGGTTGGGATCCGGATCCGGCTCGGGCTCTTCCGATCTGCCACGGCGCTCCGGTACCTCGCTCTCGAGGGCGGCTTCGATCTTCTCGCGGATATCGTCGCTTTCGTCCGGGTTCACGACCCAGCTTCCGGCAAGGCTCTCCTGTGATGCTCGGGCGACCCCCGCGGGGGCGGTGGAAACGAATGCCAAGAGGATCCCGAGCGCGGCGCCCAGCATCGTCACAGTCGCTGTCTGCATCTCGTTATGCTCCCTCAGGCTATACTACAGCTACTACATCGGGTAGCGGTAAAGGCAGCTTGATTGCAGGAAAGCCTGATGTTAGGTTGTGCTTTTTGAAGAGAAAGGAATGACACGATGCAACCTCTCTATGATCCCGATGCGGTCCGCCCCATGTGGGAGGGACTCGCGGCGTGCGGCGTCACGCCGCTCAAGAGCGCGCAGGAAGTCGACGAAGCGCTCGGTCAGAATGGAACCACGCTCGTGATAGTGAATTCGGTTTGCGGATGCGCGGGCGGCATCGCGCGGCCGGGCGTGATGCTGGCTCTCCAACACAAGATCATCCCCGATCAGTCGACCATGGTGTTCGCGGGGGTCGATCGAGAAGCCACCGAGCGGGCTCGCGAGCGCATGGTGGGTATCGCGCCCTCGTCCCCATCCATCGGTCTGTTCAAGGACGGACAGCTCGTACACATGTTGGAGCGGCGACACATCGAGCGCATGACCGACCAAGAGGTGGCGCAAAACCTCGGCATCGCCTTCGAGCAGAACTGCGACAGGGAAGGCCCTTCCGTGGCGCCGGAGACCTACCAGAGGGCGAAAGCCTCGCTGTTTTCTCTCTACAACGGCTAAGCAGGTCCTAACCACTCGGGGGAAAGGCGTGCCGGTACGGATCCTGATAACCGGCGCTTCGAGCGGTATCGGCGAGGCCACGGCGTATCGGTTCGCGCGCGAAGGGGCACGGCTCGGTCTACTGGCACGCCGAGAGGAACGTCTAAGGGAGGTGGCCACCCGGGCTCGCGAGCTTGGGGGAGACGCGCTGGTGCTCGTCGCCGATGTCACCTCCCGGGACGCGGTCACCGCCGCGGTCGCCCGTGCCGAGGCCGCGTTCGAAGGGTTGGATGTCCTGGTCAATAACGCCGGCCAGGGTATCTATGCCTATTTGGAGACCGTGCGCGAGGAAGATCTCAAGCACGTCTTCGCCGTCAACACGTTCGGAGCGCTTTACGCGATCCAGGCCGTCCTGCCGGGAATGAAACGACGACAGAGCGGCGTGATCGTGAACGTTTCCTCCATCGTGGGAAAGAGAGCCCTGCCGATGACGGGTGCCTATGGAGCCGCGAAGTTCGCGTTGCACGGTCTCTCGGACGCTTTACGTCTCGAGCTCCGTGGGACGGGAGTCCACGTCTCGGTCGTCTGCCCGGGTTACACGAAGACCGAGTTTGCCGAGTCGACGATCAGCTACGGATTCGAGCGGAGAAAACCCCGACGCAACGCGATGAGCGCGGCGGAGGTGGCCGACGCCATCTGGCGCTCGGCGAAGAACCCGCGGCGAGAGGTCGTTCTGAGCTCGGCGGGCAAATTCATCGTCCAGCTGAATCGGTTTTTCCCGGCCGCCGCGGATTGGGTGCTTGCCCGGTATATGAGGTTACCCGAGTAGCGTCATTGTTAGCATTAGTGCCGCGGGGCCCCACAAAATCCATCAATGGCGACGGGGACCCCACCCCCGTCGCCAGCCGCTTCGCCTTCTTCGCGGCTGCGCGGCAGCTGAAGGCTCCCGCCTGCGCTCCGGTCGTGGAGGACAAACGAGCAGCTATTAGTTCCCCATGGCTCGCTCGTCGTAAGCAAGGCGTATCTTCGCCTCCACGTCGGGGTGTTTCGAGAAGATCTTCTGCAGATTCTCGCGACTGAGCTCCAGTAGCTCGGTGTTCTTGACCGCCGTCACCGTCGCCGTCCGCGGCTCTCCACTGAGAACCGCCATCTCGCCGAAGAAGTCGCCGTCCGAGAAAGTCGCGACCGTGACCGACTCGCCATTCTTCTCGCGTGTCGCATCGGTCTCACCGGTGCTGACGATGAACATCGAGTCCCCCGGTTCGCCTTCACGCACGATCACCGTGCCTGCCTTCACCGAGCGACGCTCCAGCACCACCGCCACGTCGATGAACTCCTGCATGCTCAGCTGGGAGAACAAGGGAATGCCTCCGGGTGACTCGGTGGACTGGGCGGGCGGTGGCGGGGCGGTGCCGGCCGAGCTTCCCACGTCGTCGATGATCGAATCGATGAGGGCATCGATGTCCTCCCCGATGATGCCGACGAGAGGCGCCTTGCCGTCGGCCGCGGCATCACTCTCGAACTCGATCTCGAACTCGACCGCCGAGCCTTCCTCCTCATCCTCGCCCACCTGGTCCACGCTGGCCGACGCACTTTGTAGCACATCACCGGCTGAAGCCTCTCCACTCTCCAAGGATGGCACGTCCTCCGAAAAACTCAGAGAATCATCGGAGGACTCGAACTCCCACTCCGCCGCCCCTGCTTCTTCCTCTTCGGATACGATCTCGAAACCCTGTTCGCCCATCTCGACTCCCGGGGGAGAACTGGCATCCAGATCGATTTCTTGTTCAGGCTCCTCTTCGACGAGCTCGAGGACTTCCTCGTCTTCCCTGCTCGTCTCGCCCGTCACGCTCATCTCGAGGCCGACATGAGACTCCTCGGATGCCGGGGTACTCGATTCTCCAAACTCCATGGCCAGGCTGTCTTCCAAACTCATGGTGGGGGAGGCTCGCGGTGGCTCCGGAGCCCGCCGTGTTTCGTCTTTTTTCTGTGGCGCCGCGCGCGTTGGCGCCGGCGTTGCAGGAGTCGCGGGATCGCTCGTGATCGCCGAGGCAAGCTTGGCCATGGCGGCGCTCCGACCCTTGACGCGCGCGTCGTTCATGGCGGCGAGCTTCTGGTGGACGCCCGTTTGGCTGGGATCGAGCTGTACGATCTTCTTGTTGATGGCGATGGCCCGGATCATGAATCCGGACTCCGCCAACTCATCGGCAACGATTCGATACTGCTTGATCGCCTCGTTCTTGCTTCCGGCCAGCACGAGCGTGTCCGCGTAGCGAAGCCGGATCTGGGTGTTCGCCTTCTCGTTCTCGAGAAGCGCTTGAAACCACCCCAGGGCACCCTTGTAGTCCCGCTTCTGCAGAC
>JBOGJF010000885.1:0-6486 GCA_050747785.1 Vicinamibacteria bacterium | reverse complement strand
GCCCGGAGTCGGCCCCTACGCCGCGGCAGGGCTGCAGACCTTGTTGGGACGCTACGATCGCCTGGCGGTCGATACCGCGTGCCGCAAGATGTTTGCCGAGCGGCACCGACGGGGTCGGCGCGCGTCGGATCGGTCGATCGCAAAGCATTACGAGCGTTTCGGTGACTATCGAGGGTTAGTGCTTTGGGTCGAGCTGGCCAGGCACTACCAGCAAACCCCTGAAACACGACGAAGGTCGATATGACTGGAGGCGAAAGACAAGCCACGGGCCCCGCCGGCTGGCTGGCGCTATTGTCTTGCTTGATCCTCGCGGCCGCGCTCCGGATTTGGGGGATCGAATATGGGTTACCCCATCCGACCGTTCGGCCGGACGAAGAGCGCATCGTCGGAAGGGCCCAGACGATTCTGGCCACCGGAGACCCGAGCCCGGTGGACTACACGTATCCCGGCCTGATGATCTATCTGAACGCTCTCGCCCTCGGCGCCTACGCCTGGATCGGCCAGCTTCGCGGACACTATCAGAGCCTCTTCGATTTTCTGTTCGACGTGGCGGTGTCGCGGCCGGGCCTTCAGTACCTCGTATGTCGCGCGGTGAGCGTGGCTCTGGGAGTGGCGACCGTCGTCGCGACCTTCCTGCTGGGGCGGGACGGTTATCGAAGCCAGGCCGTGGGTTTGGTGGCGGCCCTATGTCTCGCCACGAACTACCTGCACGTGCGGGACTCTCATTTTGCGACGGTCGACGTCGGCATGACGTTCTTCGTGACCCTGGCTCTTCTCTACGCGGTCCGGACGTCCTCCGCACCCTCCTGGAAGAACTACTTGCTCTGCGGTTTTTTCGCGGGAGCCGCCGTTGCGGCCAAGTATAACGCGGCGCTCGTCATTCTGGCCCTCGCTGCGGCGTGTGTCTCGGCGATGTTGCGCGGCGAAGAGTCGGACGGCAAGACCTCGCGACTCATCTATCGCTTCCTGGCCGCCGCGATGCTCATGGTCGTGGTCTTCGCCGTGTTTTCTCCGTATTCCCTGCTTCACTTTCGTGCCGCTTTCAACGAGTTGGCGACCGTACGGCGATTTCTGGCATCGGGCGACGAGCTTGGCGCGTGGGTTCACATGAAGGTGACTCTGCCTGAAGGATTTGGCTGGCCGTTTTTCCTGGCAGTGACGGTGGCCATCGTTCGAGCCGCCTGGCTTCGAAGGCCGGCGGATCTGACCCTGCTCGCGTTTGTCGGCGCGTTCTTCCTACATGTAGGCGGACTGAACGTCGTCTATCCACGTTACGTCGTGCCGCTGGCGCCCGTTCTGTCGGTTTTTGCCGCGGAGCTCCTGGTCTCGTTCATGCGGGGTAGACGCGGCTACCTCGTCGCCGCGGCGATCGTGGCTCTCGTCGGCCCCGGGTTGTGGAAATCGATTCAGATCGATCGGCTCCTGGCGCGAGAAGACACGCGTCTCATGGCGTCGCGGTGGGTTTCCGACAATTTGCCTCGGCGGGCAGCGATCCTCGTTTGCCAGGGCTACGGTGCTCCGGCCATCAACTCCGATCGAAGGCGCCCGCCAGCCTTCGAGCCGCTTTCGATACCCTGTTCTCTGCGAGCCGTCGAGGAAGCGGAGGCGAGCTACCTCGTGACTCACGAGCATCCTTCGCTCTGGAGCTCCCGCATCTCCCCGAACCTTGCGAACTACCTGGAGAAGCGGGGGCAACGCTTGGCGGAATATGATCCGTTTCGAGAGGATTTCCATGGCGACGTGTACTACTTCGGCGCCGACTCCTTTTACTTGCCCTTCTCCGGCCTGGGCTCGGTGGAACGAGGTGGGCCGAGGATTACGATTTGGAAGCTGTCGCGTGACGGAGCGCTCGGCGAAAGCCGGTTGAAGGCGAGTTGACCCGCTTTCTCTCCTGATGGAGACTCCTATCAATGCCGCGGGGCCCCACGCATCCCTCGCAGTCGGGCTCCCTCGCTCCTCGCTCGGGAGCTGCAAGAGCTGACGGCTCCGGCTCGCCCGACGGCGAATCGTCCGCATTCGGGCTGCTTCGAGGGTATGAGATGTCCCGGTATCACTTCGAAGCTACTCCCCCCCCGGGATACTTTGCGCCTGGGGGCGGGTTGAGGACTCCTATCAATGCTGCGGGGCCCCACCCCCGCAGCTCGCCCTCCGGCGACTTCGCGCCTGGGGGCGGGTTGAGGACTCCATCTGCCATGCCCATGTCTTCCCGGGGATCGGCCGCGGCTCTGGTCATGCTGTTCCTCGTCGTCGGAGCGTGCTCGACGCGAACAGCCGGCAGGGGACTCGATCTCTACGTTTCACCGGCCGCCTACGACTTCACCGAGAACCGGGAGCTCTTCGAGCGCGTCACGGACTCTCCCTATGGGTACTTTCGCCTCATCAACGAGCGGTTCATTCGATCCTTGTGCGCTCGGTTCGCCGAGGACCTAGGCGACATGCCCAAGGTGAACCTGCACGGTGACGGCCACATGGAGCAATACTCGGTGACGGAAAGCGGACGCGGTCTTAGTGACTTCGACGACGCTTCGCTTGGTCCTGCCATCGTCGATCTCGTCCGCGCTGGCGTCTCGATCGAGCTCATTGCCGACGAGAAGGGATGGCCCGGTGAGGGAGCCAAGCTCGTCGAAGAGTTTCTGCGCGGGTATCGCGCGTCGCTGGAGAATCCGGCGACCGAGGCACCGAGTCCACGCATCGTCGACCGCATCCGCGCCCGGTTCGGTTCCGATCGTGCTCCTCTGCTGGCCTGGGCCGACTCGTTGATGGATCCGGAGGCCCTGCCGCCCGCGGGGGTCCAAGAATTGATCGGGCCCTTTTCCGATGCGATCCACGAAAGAAATCCCGATCTGGCGCCCGGGTACTTCGAGGTCAAGAAGGCGGGCCGGCATCGCCTCGGAGTGGGGAGCGCGATGGATGAAAAGTATCTGATTCGCGTCGAAGGCCCGACCGCCGCATCCGAGGACGACGTCCTCGTCGAGGTGAAACAGATCCGCGACTTGAGCGCGATCCCATGCCTCGATCGCCGCCCCGGGGATCCGGATCCGATTCTGAACGCGCAATCGCGCATCGCCTACCAACCCTATCGTTTCACGGGGTTCCTTCACCTCGATGACCGCGCGGCACGCAATGGCGGGTCGGGCTCGGGAGGAGGACGAAGCTTCTGGCTGCATACCTGGGTGGATCACTATTACGAGATCTCGGCCGAGGATTTGGAGACCGTCGATGACCTGAGCGAGATTGTCTACGACGTGGGCGTGCAGCTCGGTCGCGGTCACCCCAAGGACATCACGCCCGACGATTCCGGGCTGCGGCGAGCTCAGCTGGAATGCCTCGACCGGTATCAGTCTAAGATCGAACGCACCATCGACGATCTTCTGGAAGAAACCGTCCGGGCCTGGGAGAGGTTTCGCATCGAGGCGGCGTCCTTGCCCTAAAACCTCACACCAAACTCACGTCGGACTTGAGCTTGTTCAACCCGTCCCGAACGCGAACTAGCTCGTTCTGCCCGTCGCTCAACCGTATGTGCTCGGCGCGGACGAACCGCGTATAGGGAGTGATCGCGTCGCGGATGCGAGCGAGGCTCTGTTCGAGCTCGCGGTCGAACTGGCCGGTCAGAGCATCCAGTAGCTGGGTTCGGATGGCGGTCACTTTTCGGTGCAGGTCGCGCTTGGCGAATCGCCTTCGGGCGGGAATGACCAGAAATCCGACCATGGAGAGGACCCCAGCGGCGAAGAGGCCCGTCACATCGGCGAGCGTGGTGCTGGCAATCAGCGTCACGATCGTTCCGAGCCCGACGGCTCCCACCTCGAGCAAGGCGGCCCCCGCCACGGCCGTCTGAACCGACTCCGCCAGGCGAGTGGATTCCCGATCTTGGTCGTAGCTCGCGATGGTCTGGCGCGCCGTTCGCGCGACCGTGTCGAGTAGCCGCTTGCGGTCATACTCGAATTTTCCAAACTTACCAAGCAAGCGTTCGGATCTCTGAGTGCTGCGCGACTCGAGGTAATCCGTGACCGCCTGCCATTGCCGTAGCTCGGCGCCGATCATCCAGTCGATGACGTCGTTCACTCGCTGCTCGATCACTTGGGGAAGATCTCCGACCACTTTGCGTTCGAAGTCGCTCTTGACCTTGGACTTGTTCATCAGGTCGAAGACTCGCGGCAGGCGCATCGTTTCCTCGAAGAAGTCCATCCCGCGCGTCTCGAAGTCGAGCAGCGCGTTCTCGATGTCCGCAAGCCGAAAACGGAAGTCCCGCTCCAGATCTTCCTTGTAGATCGCGAGCTGCCGCTCGTTCTCTTCCAAGGCTTTCAAGTCACCGGTGAGAAGCCCCAACTGATCGTCCACCAGTCCGAGATACTTCTGGATCAGCCGACCGGCCACGCCGATGGGGTTGAGGAGCTTGAGTCGGACCCGCTCCTTCTCGTCCAAGGTGGCGAGGATGAAGCGCTCCAGCTCCGCGAAACGGCTGGCTTGGCTCGCGATGGCATCGCCTCCCACCTTGCGACGCAGCGCCTGGCGAGAGGATACCGCGAACATCTCTGGCCTCACCTTCAAGAGTGACCGCAGGTTGTCGGAGACGAACTCCACGACGCGTTCTCTTTCGTCTTCACTTTCCAGAATGTCGATCTTGTTGATGACGACGACGATTTTCTTGCCCCAGTCACGTATGCTTTCCAGGAAGGTCCTTTCGCTTTCCGTGTAGGGACGATCCGCCGAGGTGACGAAGAGAACCATGTCCGAGCGCGGGACGAAGTCGCGAGTGATCGCCTCGTGTTCGCGCTGGATGGCGTTGGTGCCGGGCGTGTCGACGATATTGATCTCTCGAAGAAGCTCGACCGGTGCGGTGATGAAATCGATGGGGCCATTTTCTTCTAGCTCGACCTTCTCGCCGTACTTGAGCAGGCAGATGCGCTGGGTGGTCGGAGTGACTCCCTCCTTCAGGATGGACTCGCCTAGAAGCGCGTTGATGAAGACGCTCTTTCCGGCATTGAACTCTCCGACGACCACCAGGAGAAAGAGCTCGTCGAGCTGTTGGATCGAGCTCTCGAACGTGGCCAGCTCCTCGGCCTCGGCTTCCAGATCGCTCAACGCGAGGCGCAGGTCACGGAGGAACTTGCGCTCCTTGGCGAGGAGCTTCTCCTGCTCGGCGGTTAGGATATGGGACAGCAAGATGCTCTCTCGTCGCTCACCCGTGTTCGAGCTTGCGCTGTCGGGAGGCTCTTTTCACGAAAGACTCGCAGTAGGCGAGGCTATTGACCTCCTCACCCTCCCGACCAGAGCGCTGCGATTCAAAGGCATTGTCGATTCCCTGCAGGACCGCTTGCAGAGAGACTCCCTCCGAAAACCAGTGCTTGACGCGCGCGAAGTCTTCGGGAGACAAGGATCCGGGTCGGCCCTTCCATCGAAAGAAGAAGGCTTCGATCTCCCGGCAATAGGACTCGAGCTCCGGGTCTTTCAAGGCTCGATCTCTCGGGGACGATGACGAGCCCGGTAGTCCGCCAGTCGGCGCTCGACGTCCGCGCGGCCTTGGAAGACGCCGGTAACGCCGGAGGAGTCGACCGCAAACGAGGCGGCACATGCGGCGAGCTGTGCGGCCTCTAGGGGCTCCCGCCCTTCGCCTAGCGCAACCAGGAAACTCGCGGCGAAAACGTCGCCGGCACCGGTCGGTTCGAGCTCGGGGCGATCCCAGGCGGGCACGTGGAAGCATCGGCCTCCCGTGTAGACACGCGCGCCGTGCGCGCCTTCGGTGAGGGCGAGAACGCGGTCCTCGCGCGCCAACTCGGCCGCAAGCTCTCTGGGACGCGGCGCATCGGACATGCTCAGCGAAATGAAAGTCGCCTCCGCGAGCGCCGCCGTCGCTCCTTCCCACGAACACACATGAATCTCGCCGTCATCATCCCAGTTCCGAAAGAAGCCTTGCGGCGCCACACCGCAAGCCCCTCCCGGCTCGAGCGGCACGAGCGGCGCTTCGACTTCTCGAGCGATCGGACAATAGAGGACCAAGGCTTCCTCGGCAAGTCTCGATCGCAACGGAGCCAAGTCTTCTTCAGCAAGTGGGCGGGCGCGGCCCAGGATGTGCTGATACCTTTGCGAACCCCGATATTCGTTCCGGAAGGTCGTGCTCTCTCGAGATGGATGGTAGTGAATCTCGATTCCCTGAAGCGGCTCGAAGAGGTCGAAGTCCTCACCGACCGCGGTGACCATGGCACTCGTGCGGCCCAGGCGGGCCGCGGCGAGGCAGCCGTAGGCGGCGGCACCTCCGAGGATCCGTTCCCCGTTCCGGAGGTCGACCGCCAGATGTCCCACCGCGACGAACTCGATCGGCCCGGATAGCTCTCCCCGGATCTCCATGGACGGGCATTCTAGCCCCGATCCGAAATTCCTCGGTGTAGGAAAATCGTCGCACGGGGCCTCGAACGATGGGCAACGACGGCTGATTTCGGATCGGGAGCTAATCTGTCCCGCGTCGGAGCGGAACGTAGACTATAGTAT
>JBOGJF010000884.1:0-13654 GCA_050747785.1 Vicinamibacteria bacterium | reverse complement strand
ATCCTGAGGGACGCGAACATCGACGGCGCCGTGGTCATGCAGGTCGTGTCTTCGGAGAAAGAGCTCACCTACTCGTCCGGGTCGTCCTGGTACGGGGCTCCTTACTACGGCTCTTTCTACGGCTACTGGGGATACGGCTGGGGAATGGCCTATGACCCCGGCTATCTCCGGACCGATACCATCGTCATGGTCGAGACATTGATTTACTCGGTGACGGAAGACAAGCTCCTCTGGGCGGGGCGAAGCAAGACGACGAACCCCAGCAACTTGCGGGACTTCATTCAAGAGCTCTCCGATGGCGCGGTGAAGGAAATGGAGAAGGCGGGCTTCATCGTGGAGTAGAATGGGAGGAACACAGTGACATCGCGTATGCGACGGTGGCTCCGGTCGCCGTCAAGTAGGAAGGAGCGGTCGTTAGAAATGCAAAGGAGCAGTGGAATGAGAGAGAGCAGGTTAACCAGAAGAGTTTCCATCCTCACGCTATCGGTCTTGGCCATCGCGGCGTCCTCTTTCGCCCAAGATCGGCGCGTCGAGATCAACCCCTTCTTCGGATACAGCTTCAGCGACGGTGTCTCCGTCGATCCGCCTGTTGCTTTCGGCGGCGAAGTTTACGATGCCGTCAACCTCCAGAGCGGGCTCGCTCTCGGAATCAACTTCGGCGTCTACGTGACCCCGAACGTCGAGGTCGGCTTCCTCTGGAGCCGGCAGGACAGCACGTTCGAAGCCGAAGGAACGACGACGACCGTGCTCACCGACATGCCCATCAACAACTACCACGGCACCTTCACCTACAATTTTGGCGACGAGGATGCGCAAGCGCGCCCCTTCGTCTTGGGTGGGCTCGGAGCCACGTCGTACTCTTCAGGCGAATTCAACGGCGTCACCGTCGATCCCGAGACCAAGTTTTCCACTACCTGGGGCGGAGGAGTCAAAGTTTACCCCAGTCCCAGCGTCGGCTTCTCGGTGATGGCGCGCTTCACCCCGACCTACATCAAGAGCGATCCCGACGGATACTGGTGCGGCTTCTACGGATGCTGGACCCTGGCAGACGCGCAATACGCCAACCAGTTCGAGTTCTCGGGGGGAGTGAGCCTCCGGTTCTGAAGTCTTGGAACGCTCGTAATTTCGTGATGGAGAGCCGGGGTCGGCCGAGATCCCGGCTCCCCGTTTCGATGACGAGATTTGGGTTTACACCTTGATGCCGTAGCGCTCTCCGCGCAGCACGGCTTCCAACGCGGGAATAAGGTCGGACGCGACCCTTCGTCTGACCACGAAGCCATTGGCTCCGGCTCCCAGGACCGACCGCGTCACCGTCGGCTCGTCATGCGCGCTGAGAAAGACAACCCTCAAGCCCGGACAGCGGGCTCTCAGCCGGCACATGAATCCGTCGACATCCATCCGCACGAGACCAAGCTCGACTACCGCAAGCTGGGGACAAAGCCGCTCGGCGGCCTCGATGAGCGAAGTCTCGTCCGCCACCATCACAACCGCGTCGAACATCGTTCCGAGCAGAGAACGAATCCCTTCGGCGAGGCCATGGTGCGGCTCCGCCAATAGCGCGCACGAGACGCTTGATTTCGAGACGCCAGCGCTATCGGTGGGCAAGGCCTTGAACCTACAAACCGAGGCTACTGGAACGGGCGACCTGCCGTAACTAGTAAAATTCCCAGGTACAGTGACGAAATTTACCGGCCGGCTCAGACCGTTTACGGGCTTGACCGCGGTCCGTTGTGCGAAATCCCGCCATCGACTCACAGCCGTCGGCTTTTCTGCTAAGCTGGCGCCAACGGCATCCCGAGGCGCTCGCTAAAGGGCGGGTCGAGCTCTGGAGAGGAACCTGATGCGTCTTATCATCGTGACATCGTGTTTGCTTCTTGCCTTTCCCGCGTTCGCGGCGCCAAGCGGCGTGCTCATCGGCCTGCGAGACAACAGCAACACCTATCGGACGATCTGGATCGTTGCCGAGAGCAGTGGTCCCGTTGTGGTGGCGGACGTGAAGGGTTTGGTGATTCCTCGAGAGAACGGTTTCTGGAGAATTGACGTCGAGGAAAAGGCGTGCGGTGAAATCGGGCAATACCTGGTGGACGAGCTGCAGATCGATCCCCTCGGCTCCGGTTCCGGCGCGCCGACGACCAGCGATTGCGAAGCCGTTGCTAAGGCCTCCTGTGGAACGGTTTACCCTGCCGGTGGTGGTCTGATGCTGGAACACTGGCTCCTGTACGTGGGGCCCACCCATTTTGCTGAGCGGTTCGCTTTCATGGAGAGCTGTGGTGCTCACCCGGTTGGGGAGACCGCCTTCGCTGTGCACGAGATCGATCACCCGGAGGAAGACTTGCCGATGCAGGTGGTCTCGCCGGAAGGCAGCGTGGATGCGCTGCAAATGGCGGCGCGTCAGGCTCTCATTTGCAGCACCGACGATCTCGACTGTATCGATTTGCGGGATAACTACCAGGTGTCACCGTCTTCTGGCTGGGGCATCGTGAGGGGCGCGGGTCAGTGGAGCATCCTTGTCGCCCTGTCGCCCCCGGAGAGCAGTGATCTTGCCCCATCGCCGGTCGTCACCGACCTCCCCGCGCCCGTGGCGATCCTCGGCGCCTCGGACGGCTGGGAGCCAACGACCGCCATCGAAGGACTGCCCGAGGGAGATAGATCCTTCTCCCCGGCCGGCGACATGGTGATCGTCCGCACCGATCAGGTGGCGGCCTATCGGCTCGTGGAAGGAACGGTCGAGGGTGCGCCCGTACCCATACCCACGAGGAGCGATGAGCAGGTGGTGATGATCGAGTGGGCGTCCGCTTCCCAGGTCGCGTCTTGGGGCGCCCTGTTGCAAGGTATCTCGAATGGTGACGCGATGTCCCAATCAATGGGCATCGAGCGTGTTGCCTGGCTACAGGGCTGCTGGGAGTCGGTCTCGGAGAATCGCATCATCGAGGAGCACTGGATGGCACCGCGCGGGGGCAGCATGCTGGGTGTCAGCCGTACCGTCCAGGACGGAAGCCTGACCGGCTACGAGCTCGTCGTGTTGCGCGAACAAGGTGAGAGGCTCGCGTTCGAGGCGCATCCTTCTGGACAACCGGCGGCGGTGTTCGTCTCGAGCAGCACCGGTGAACAAAGCGTCGTCTTCGAGAATCCGCAGCACGATTTTCCGCAACGCATCGGCTATGAACGGCAGGGAGACGGCCTGCTCGGTTGGATCGAAGGCACCCAGGGCGGCGAGGTTCGGAGGATCGAGTTCCCGTATCGCCGTGCAGCGTGCACGGGCGCCATGGAGACCGCGCGATGAGGCTCGTCTCCATCAACGTCGGTGGCCCCCGCGAGGTCTTGGCGGAAGGCAGGATCGTGCGTACCTCCATTTTCAAGACTTCGGTCTCCGGCCCCGTCCGGGTGGGCAAGCTCAATCTCGAAGGCGACGCGATCGAATGGCTCCCCACGAAAAAGCCGAGCATCAGCGTCTCGGACGTCGCGCGGCTTAGACGTCCGCTGCGGCCCGATGCCTGATAGAGTGGGCCCGAAATGCCGCGACGCCACCGAGAAAGACACCGCACCGAGCGCATCGGCTGGCTGCGCGCCGCGGTCCTCGGTGCCAATGACGGGATCGTGTCGACGGCGAGCCTGGTCGTGGGCGTGGCCGCCGCGGAAGCCGCTCGCAGCGGCGTTCTGATCGCCGGAACCGCCGGTCTCGTCGCGGGGGCGATGTCGATGGCGGCCGGCGAGTACGTCTCGGTGAGCTCGCAGGCCGACACCGAGCAAGCCGATCTCGAGCGGGAGCGGCGCGAGCTCGAAGCGGATGGAGAGGCCGAGCACGAGGAGCTGACCGCGATCTACGTGGGTCGCGGCCTCGACCGGCCGCTCGCCGAACAAGTGGCCACGCAGCTCATGTCGCATGACGCCCTGGGCGCCCATGCCCGTGACGAGCTCGGTATCTCCGAGATGCTCACCGCGCGTCCGGTTCAAGCTGCCCTGGCTTCGGCCGGCACGTTCGCTGTCGGCGCCGCGATGCCGCTTCTCACGGTCACCGTCGCTCCCGAGAGCACGCTGATTCCGCTCGTTGCCGGAACGTCGCTGGTATTCCTCGCACTCCTGGGTGGTTTGGCGGCGCGCGTCGGTGGCGCGAGCATGGTGGTTGGCGCTCTGCGCGTCACGTTCTGGGGTGCTCTGGCGATGGCCATCACCGCCGGGGTGGGATCGTTCTTCGGAACGGTGGTCTAAGAGGAGGGATCATGAAGGCTCGCTTCGTTCTACCCGCGCTGTGCGCGGTCTTGATTGCCGCGCTCTCGGCCATGGCCATGCGCTCGCAACAGACGGATCCCACGGAACGCTTCCGGCGCCGGTCCGCACAAGCCGAGGCGGAAGGGCTCGCCGACCCCTTCAAGGGCGTTACCACCAACGGGCAGGTTGTTGGAGGGCTCTACGCCATCCGCTCGACCGGGGTCTCGACCGAGCCCGTTCGGGAAGCCGCCGAGACGTTTCTAGCCACGCTCAGCGACGAGCAGCGGCATCGAACCATGTTCGGCGTGGACGATCCCGAGTGGCGCAAATGGATGAACCAGCATTTCTACATCCGCCAAGGTGTCGGCTTCGATGAAATGAGCCCCGAACAGCGCGATGCGGCCTTTGGACTTCTCCGCGCGTCGCTCAGCGCCCGCGGGTTGAAGCTCACACAAGACATCATGAAGCTCAACCATACGCTCGGCGAGCTCAACAACGACAACTTCGTCGAGTACGGGGAGTGGCTCTACTGGATCACGGTGATGGGGGAGCCGTCGCCGGCCGAGCCCTGGGGCTGGCAGATGGACGGCCACCACCTGATCATCAACTACTTCGTCCTCGGCGATCAGGTCGTCATGACGCCGCTCTTCGTGGGCTCCGAGCCGGTCATTGCTAAAGCTGGAAAATACAAGGGAGTCGTCGTGACGCAGGAGGAGCAGAACCAGGGCCTGGCCATGCTCCTCGGTCTGACCGAAGCGCAGCGGAAAGAGGCCATCCTCGAGACATCGAAGCCGGGCAGCAACAACCTGGGCGAGGCCTTCAACGACAACCTGGTTCTGGACTACGCCGGCGTTCGGGTCTCATCGTTTTCCGACGCGCAGAAGAAGCAGCTAGTCGCGCTCATCAATCTCTACGTCGGAAACCTTCGCGAGGGCCATGCGCGCGTGCGGATGGAGGAAGTGGAGGCGCATCTCGACGAGACTTACTTCGCCTGGATCGGCGGCACGACCGACGAGTCCGTCTATTACTATCGGATTCACAGTCCGGTGATTCTGATCGAGTTCGATCATCAAGAACCAGCCGGACTGCGGCACCTCTATCCCGACGTGCCGAACCGGGAGCACATTCACGCCGTGGTGCGGACCCCGAACGGCAACGACTACGGGAAGGATCTCCTGCGACAGCATTACCAACGGCATCCTCACGGGAGTTGACGAAGGTGCCAAGAAAAAGCTCGACGCGGCAGTTTTTGGAGCCCATAGGTGGTTTATTTTCAACGGCTTACGGTTTGAAGATGTAACGATCCGAGCGGAAAATTTCCTGTAAGCTGTTCAGGGTCAGTATCTTAGCGGCCAGCCAGATTTGACAACCGCATCACGTTCACCTAACTTATACTAACGGTAGGGAGGTGCCACGTGATGCAAATGGCTTTCATCGACTCGAGGGACGAGTCGACCACGACGGACGATCCGCAAAGCGAGCTCTCGATCGCAGAGCTCGACCAAAGACTCGCGGAGGCGGTCCAGGAGAACGAGCGCTCGGAACGTCTCATTTGCGACTATCTCCTGGCGATGGCCGAGCGGCGGGGATACGAAAAGTTCGGCTTCGCCGACATCTATTACTACGCGGAGGGACGATTCGGTTTTTCTCCGCGCAAGACCCGTTACTTAGTCCATCTTGCCCAGCAGCTCCAACGTTATCAAGCAGCCGTCTGGGACTACGCCCTCGAAGTTTGCCGCCGCGTGAACGGAGCCGATCTGGACGTGGGGCATTGTCTGGAGCTCATCGCCGGGGAGTTCATAGCCACCTACGCCCACCGCGCTTACAAGATGGAAGAAACCGCATGCGGTGAAGACACGATGGCCCAGGAGCATCGAGAGGGGGAAAACGGACCTTCCGACGAAGAGGCCGCCGCGTCGGAGCTAAAGACTTGCCCCGACAACGACGACCTTCCATGTCCCACGGCAAGCGCCGAGTACGGCAGGACGTGGCGATTCGTGCTGGAGCGCGACGCCTACCGGTGCCAGTACCCGGATTGTGGTTCGCGCAGGGAACTTCACGTCCATCACATCGTGTTCCGGAGCCACAGCGGGAAGAAGGGCCGGCGACGAAGCAACTCGCCTCAGAATCTAGTGACCGTCTGCGTCTTCCACCACCGAATGATCCACGCGGGGACGATCGGAGTGAAAGGGCAGGCCCCCAACGAGCTCACTTGGCGCCGTCCGGCGATGATGGAGAATCTCTTGGGACGCTATCGCGTCGGGGAGCCTGTTCTTAGCGACTCGGTCGTTCGCGAGCCGAATCCCAACTACGGCGTCGTCGAGCTCGTGATCAGTTACTAGCTTCGAGCTAGAGCCAGGAAGGACTCGGTCATGGTGTCGGACAAGTGCGTCTTCGGACCTTCGCGGACTCGTATTCCACCCTCGTTTTCGCTTCCGGGCTCGATCCGGCGCTTCTCGGTCGGAGCTGCCTCGCTAAATTCCGGCGATTGGGCTTAAGATGTGGCCAGTCGGAGCTGCTTCTTCTGTTTGGAAAACGTTTTCCAAAACGTCAGGAGCTCCAAATGAATCTCTCACGCGAGGCCAAGCTCGTATCGGGAATCATCCTGCTTACCATACCCACCATCATGTACGGTGGCCTGACGCTCCTCGGCATTCTGACGGGAGGGGCCGCCGGCTCGGCACCGGCCGGGCTCACGCTCGACGAAACGCAATGGGCGCTATTTAGAGCAGGCCACGCCCACGCGGGCGTGTGGGTGATCTTGTCTTTGGTGATCCAGGTCTTGCTCGATTCGGCGAGACTCTCGGCCGGCCTGAAGTGGCTGGCCAGGCTTGCGGCACCGGCAGGGGCGATCCTGCTCCCCGGCGGTTTCTTCGGCGTGGCCTTCTTTCCGGCTTTACGATGGCTCATCTATCTTGGCGCGGTCAGTATGTTTGCGTCTGTCGTGCTCGCCGGCGTGGGGTTGTTGCGGAGTCGGTGGACTTCGACCCGTGACCAGTGAATGCTGGTCGGAATCCTCACTGCCTTCACGTTAGTCGCCTTCGCCGCGAACTCCCTACTGTGCCGCATGGCGCTGGGCGGGGAGCTCGTCGACCCCGTGTCCTTCACCACGCTCCGGCTCGTTAGCGGCGCCCTTTTCCTCGTTCCCTTATCGCGTCTAGCTGGGGAGTCGCTCCCTCGCGGGACGCCAGGCCGCGAGCAGCACGGATCGTGGGGCTCTGGCTTGGCGCTCTTTGCCTACGCGATCGCTTTTTCCTTGGCGTACGTTTCTCTGGACGCCAGCATGGGGGCGCTCATTCTCTTCGGGTGCGTGCAGGTGACGATGATCGGCGTCGGGCTGCAGTCGGGCGAGCGGCCGCATCCTCTCCAATGGCTTGGGCTCGTCACCGCGCTCAGCGGGCTCGTGTATCTCGTCTCCCCGGGGATCGCGGCCCCCGATCTGTTGGGTGCGTTGCTGATGGCAATCGCCGGGATCGCCTGGGGCGTCTACTCGCTTCGAGGGAAGAACGAGTCGGCTCCGGTCTTGTCCACGACCTCCAACTTTGTGCGAGCCGCACCCCTGACCGCATTCGCCAGCACGATGTCTTTCTCGTTGGCTCACGCCGAAACACGGGGAGTCATGCTGGCCGTGGTGTCCGGGGCCATTACTTCGGGGCTTGGCTACGTTCTTTGGTACAAGGCGCTCGGCGGATTGACGACCACCCAGGCATCGATCGTGCAGCTTCTGGTTCCGGTTCTCGCCGCATTCGGAGGCGTCGTGTTTCTGGCCGAGCGAGTGTCGGCGCGGCTTGTCATCGCTAGCGCACTGATCCTTGGAGGTGTCGCCGTATCGATTCTGACGCGCGCGAGGGCCTAGGGATCAGGACTTGCTTCTTTTCGCCCGCGCCTCGGCCTCCGCGAGCCAGCCGCGACGAAGCTCTTCCATGGGGATGCTGGACAAGTAAGGCTTGATGTCGAGGATCGGCGTTCCGTCGAGCATGTCGACTCCCCTTACGTGTAAGCGGTTTCCGTCGCGGCGAACCAACTCCACCACGGTGAGCCCCAGGGGATTGGGTCGGAACGGGGATCGGGTGGCAAAGACCCCATGAGCACGATTGTCCGAAGGAGGATGGCTCATGAGCTCGTGACCCTCCGAGCGATCGAAGACCCAGATCACGAGCAAGTGGGAAAACCCTTCGATGTCGGTGAGGCCCTCCTCGAGCTCCGGTCGGATCTCGAGAACGCCTTCCTGAGTGTGCTCCGCCCCCAGCCCGCGGGGGACCTCGGACGTCTCCCGGTACGGGCTGCGCACGGCCCCGATGGGCCGCAGCACGAATTCGGCCGCCGCCTTGGTTCTTGCCAAATCCGAAAGAGAATATGATTGTGGTCGTTTTTTGGCAACTGACTAGGAGAGGTGCAAGATGATGAAGCGAAAGGCATGGCTCGCCCTCGGTGCCCTCACCCTGAGTGTCTGTGCCGAAGACCCCAGCCCCAGCGGTCCTCAACAAGAGAATGCGTCGGCTTACTGGACTATTCCGGGCGGGACGATGTTCTGACTGGCGGCGTCCACGACGTCGCGGCGCTTCTGATTAGAAACGGAACGTGTACTGAAACTTCGCGGACATCTTGCTGTCTTGGGCTCTGAATCGGAGGTTGTCGCCTTCTTCCTGGATCCAGCCCTGGTGGAACGAGACGAACAACTCATTGCCCGGCTGCAGCGTCCAGCGGACGCGGCTCTGCCATCCCAGGTTCCGAGATCGATTGTCGTACTGAATCAAGTTGAAGAACGATAATCTTGGTGAGGCGCTGTAGTCTATGTTCGAGGTCACGATGCTGGCCGTGAAATCGCCTTCCGGCAGCCGAGCGAACGTCTGGTTGGTGCTGAAGCTCACCGTGAACTTCGGGGGCAGCTTGTAGGTGACGGACGCCTGCAGCTGCTCGGCCTCGCCCGACCAGTAGTTGCCCCAACGGAAGGTGAGACTCCCCGAGAGCCGGCGCTTGGTCGCGGTGGAGAACGGACTGGTCTTGAAGCGCGTGAACCGGTACTCGCCCGGCGGCAGAACGACGCCGGGGGAAATCTCGAACGGCTCGAAGAGTCGCTCGTACGTGGGGTTCAAGTCGAGGAGTCCATGGATGCTGTCCCCGGAATTGAAGTGCCAATCGAGGAGAGTCACGAAGAGGTCCCAGCTCTCGACCAGGTTGTTGTCGAGGCGCGTAAAGCGCGTATAGAACACGTCGTGAAACATCTGCTGGATGTTGAGAAAGTCCCGGGGGCGTGGATTGTAGCTCCCCGCGATCCGCAGAAGCTGGACGTTGTCGCGCTGCACGAAACCGAGCGCGGGATCGAAGTTGTCCTGAATCTCGCGAAACACGAACTGGGCGTCGAACTTGTCGTTGGGATACCGCGCCGAGAAGCCGTACGACCAGTCCCGGTCGGAAACGCCTTCATTCGCGCTCCTGACCGCGTAAGCGTTGACGTCGAGATTCCGGGACTCACCCAGAAAGCGGGAGGTCGTGAGGCGGAGGTCGGCGCCATAGGTCTCACCCGACTCCCCGGAAGCGGGATCGCCGCCCGTGAAAATGAGGCCCACGTAGGATTGCTGGAAAAGATTCTGCTTGATGCGCCCGACGAAGAGATTCTTCTCTTCGACGACGTCCTCGAGATCGCCGCTGCGCACGGCCAGTACGCCCACATCGGTCCTCCCAACCTTGCCCGTCAGCTTGCCGCCCGCGTCGAGGGGTACCTCCTCGCCGTCCAGTAGCCCGATCCGTCGACTGAAGAACGGGTAGACGTCGGCTCCAGCGGAGGGAATGCCACCCGGGGTGCCCGGGCCGGTGCTCGCGAAGCTGAAGACTCCCGCGTCTTCCAGGAAGAACGCTCGCTTCTCCGGAAAGAACAGCGAGAAACGCTGAAGGTTGATCTGGCGCGCGTCGACCTCGGTCTCACCGAAATCCGTGTTGAAGGTGCCGGTGAGCTTCAAGCTGGGCGTTATGCTGTAGAAGAGATCGAGGCCCGGCTTGCCGTCGAAATCATCTTCTCCCGTCTCGCTGAGATGCAGCACGTTCCCGGCGACGAACGGGCGAAGGTCGAGACCGATGCCTTGCGTCATTCCGTCGAGGTTCGTGATCTCACCCGCCTCGGACACCTGTAGAAACTGAGTTTCCAGGCGCGCGCCGGACCACCGTGTGTCTTCTAACTTTCGGTAGATGTTCCGGGAGAAGTTGAATCCCCATACCGTCCGTCCGGCCGGGAAGTTCAGGCTCTTGAAGGGAATCGCGAACTCCGCCACCCAGCCCTGCTCCGTGCGTTTCGTGCGAACGTGCCAAATGGCATCCCAATCGGTATTGAGCTCACCGTTCGCGAACGTGAGACCGTCTACCAGAGCGCCCGATGGATTCGTCGCGAAATAGAAGGCGTTCCGTTGGTCGCGAAACGTGTCGAGCAGAAGCTCGATGCGGTCGTCGGAGTTGAGACTGGCGTCCCGCGCCATCTGCGTCCCGATGACTCTCTGTGGTTCCGAGTCGTACGCCACGACGCCGATGTAGAGGTTGTTCTCGTCGTAGAGCAGAGTGACGTCGGTTCCTTCCGTTGGAGTCTCACCTGGAACAGGCTGTCGCTGAATCAGGTCGCCAATCTTCGGCGCCGCACTCCAGATCGGCTCGTCCAGGACGCCGTCGATGGTGATGGACTCCGTGGTGGCCGTGACCACGGCGGACCGGATGGCCGTCTCGACCTGCGTCGTCTCTTGAGGAGCGGCGTGAGTGACCGAAGCAACAAGGTGGCCCCACAGGAGAGCCGAGTTGAGCGCGAGGATCCTATCTCCCACGAGACCACCTCGAACCCGTTTCACGGACGGCGCTCCAGCTTAGCGAGCTGCCGTCCTGGTTGCGGATGGTACCCTCGATTGAAGTGCGAGAAAGATGACGGAGACACGTGACTTCATCATGGTCTTTTCGGCTACGGCAACGTCCGTCCCTAGTAGCTGAGGTCGATTTCCAGGAGACTCCCGTCCGCCCGATCCCGTACCGCGCTCCAGTTTTCGGACGTGCCGTCCTGGCTTTGAAGAGTGCCATCCATGCGCCCGCCGTTGGCGCGTCCCGAAAACTTCCTTAAGTTCCCGCTCGCATCGATGAACAGGAAGCTGACCTCCGCGCCTCGGATGCGCCCGTCCAGCAAGCGGAATCGTTCGTCGGCGAGGCGAACTTGCCCGTAGACCACCTGGAAGTCTTGGACAAGGCGGAGCGCCCACGATTCCCGGGTCACTTGTCCGCTTAGGGAAACTCTCCAGTTGCCGTGCACGTCGGCGGGCACGATCCATAGGTAGGCGTCACTATCCTCGACCGTGATCTTCTGATCCGCTTCCCACTCCGCCATATCGAACGCATGGGAGACCACCCGCGTGCCCGGGCGAAGCTCGAGGATCTGCGGGCGAAGCTTGAGGTTCAACGACGGGAGGAGGTACATCGTCAACACCGTCGCCCCCGTGAAATCGGCCTCGAAGACGTCGCCCTCGATGAACTTGACCTCGTTCAGGACCCCCGCTTTCTCGGCGTTGCGGAGCGAGAGCTCCACCAGGTCCGGGTTGTACTCGATCCCCAGCGCGCGGGCGCCGAATTTCTGCGCCGCGGCGATCACCGTGCGGCCGTCCCCCGAACCGAGATCGATCACGTAGTCCGTCTCGCCGACGTTCGCCATCTTCAGCATCCGCTCGACGACCGCGTCGGGCGTCGGCACCCAAACGACGTCCTTCCCCGGCTGCCCGACGGTCGGCGTGTACTCGCCTGCCTCTTCTTGAGCCTGGCGGGCTGGGACCGAATGGCCCACCAGCAGGAGCGCTGGCAAGATTAAGAGCGCACGTCTGAGCGCGATGCTCGAGCTCATGGTCGTTGAAACTAGCACAAACGTGGAGTGCGACGAAAGAGCTCGGTCTGTCCTCGCCGCAGCTTTTGTCACTTGATCCGCCGGCCGGTCAGTGCCCATCTCCGTCCCACCCCCTGGACCCAGAACCCCAAAACGGCATCGCCTTGCTGGGTGAGCCTGAGCTCGATGGGTCGCTCGTTCGAAGGCGCGATGTCGATCCAAATCCGCTCGTCGGCGGCGACGACGGCGTCCACGAAAGCCTCGGGCTGACCAGCTCGCTCGAGCTTCCCACCGAAGCCACTGCCTATCCGGGAGAGGTGCAGCACGGCGCTCCGGGTCGAAAAACTCGCGCGCGCGAGTTTTTGGTAGGGAATTGTCGGCTTTTGGCTTCCGGAAACTAGCTCCCGCGCTTGGTGGCCGCTCCCTCTACGACGCGTGTCCAGGTAGTCCCATCGGTAGATGTTTCCACCTCGAAGCTGTAGGAGGTCGCGGACGTCTCGGCGATGGTGACGCGCGTCCATACCGTCATGTCGCCCATCTGGGACTCGGTGCGGTAGCGCCAGACCTTGCCTTCGCGCTGGCCCGTGGCCATGAAAGGCGGCATGCCGGCTTCGACACCGTAGTAGGTGTACGCCTTCTGTGCCATGTCGTAGCTCGAGATGGCGATGGCGCTCGTGGGGCCCATGGGGTTCATCCCCTCGGACCGGCAGAGCAGAGCGAATCCGCCCTGGAGCCACTCGCAAGTGTCCGTGGAAGTGATCTTGCCCGCCGGACCCATGGGACTCTCCTTCTGCTCACCCTCGAAGCGCCACGTGCCGGCGAAAAAGCTCAGTGCTTGGTACTCCGGGCCCGGCTTCGGCGGCATACTCTCTTGTGCCGCGGCGACGAGCGCGGACACCGCGCAAAGCATGACCATCACGCTAACCCGTGATCGTTTGGACATGACAACCCTCCGCTTGTGTTTGAAGTGCAGTCGCATCTTAGACAAAACAGGATGCTCCCGCCAGTTCTTGGCCCGGCTCTTATCACGGTGATCCCGCCGGGCGGTTCCCGCCAGATGCCGCCCTCGCCCAGCACGACCGGTGAGCTCCTCAAGACACATGACGAATCCGTCGCCGCGGCCCAGAAGGCCCTCCGCGGCACGACCGAAGAACACTTGATGACTTCGTGGCGCCTCCTCGTATCCGGGAAGGTCGTCCTCGAGGATCCACGCCACGTCGTCATCGCCGACATGTTCACGCACCTGGCGCATCACCGCGGCCAACTGACCGTGTATCTGAGGTTGTTGGGTGCGCCCGTCCCCGCGATCTATGGACCGTCGGCGGACGAGAAAGTCTTTGGATAGCAAAAAACTCGCGCGCGCGAGTTTTTGATCAGCGCAAGACCTTGCCCTTACGCTCTCCCCTGGCTGTTAAGAGCGGCATATGCAGGGCCAGTTGCTAACTCCTGGCCAGAGTTCCGCAGTCCCCCAATCGTGATACACAGTTTGACAACGCCTACCGCTTCCAATAGCATGCAGCTCGCGATTGACCCCTCGGGGCTAGTTCCCGCCCAACCGAATTACCCCTCGGGCAGAAATGAGGTTTCTGCCGATGTGTCCACGGG
>JBOGJF010000883.1:0-3278 GCA_050747785.1 Vicinamibacteria bacterium | reverse complement strand
CCCTGTGGAAATCGCTGTGGAAAACTCGTTTGCGGCGGGGATTGCCAGTCCAAGTGATTGTTATGCTTGGAGTTAGTCGAGGACGTTTTTCTTAACGACTGTGGAAATTAGTCGCTGGGATGGCCTGCTTCTGAGGCAAAACGGGATCAGTGTCGAATAAAAGCGGGGCGCCTCAGCTCACTTCGAACGGGGTCGGAGCCTTGGTGACCGCGCAGGACCGGCAGATGGCCTCGCCTTCGGATCCCGGCCGGTCCCAAGTTCGCTCACGGTGCGCCTTGCGGATGCGCTCGAAGTTCGGGCTGGCCCAGACGCCCTGGATATCGGCGGTGCCTTCGACCACCGAGCCCCCATCGATTTCGAGCGTGAAACCCTGACAACACGGCATGGTGTGCTTGCCGTCCCAGGTCACCACCATGCGGCGAAACGAGTCCCAACACTGAAACTCCGCGGCGCTCATCTGGCGCCAATCGGCGGCCTTCCAGTGATGCTCCGATCCGGCGGGAAAGTAACATTCGCTCACCGACATCCAGTCGACGCCCATCTTCTCTTTCCAGAACTCCTCCATGCGACCGCTATCGACATCGGCGGCATTCAAATGCGTGCGCACGACCGACGCGCGGATGCGGCAGTCCGGCGCCGCCTTCCCGCTTGCCCGAGCCTCCACGGCTCGCCGGACGGAGTTCAGTAAGACTTCCCACTCCCCGCCAACGCGTTGGCGACGGTAGCCCTCTTCGTGGCAGGCATCCACCGAGAACATGAGGTCGGTAATACCCGCCTCGACAATCTCGCCGAACAAATCGGGGTTCTTGCGGGCCAACCCGTTCCCGTTCGTGTTCATCATGATGTCGGGAAACTCGAGCTCGGCGGCCTTAGCCACGAAGCGCACGATCTCCGGATGGAGGGAAGGCTCACCCCGATAGTTGAGCTTGATGGAGCTCACCCCAATGTCGGCGCACTGGCGGACCAAGCGATCGTAGACCTGTGGATCCATATAGCCGCGCATGTACGTGTAGTTCTCGAAGCCCTGAGTCCGAATGTGCTCGTGGGTCCAGATTTGGCAAAACCCCTGGGGATCGGCTTCCGAGCTGCCGCAGCGCAGGTCACACACCGCGACCGATTCCAGATCGACGTGGACCGGATGATCCGAAGCATCCAGCTCCTCGCCCCGCCGGTCCCACTCGTGGCGGTAGTCCTCGTAGCGCTCGCTTCGGGAGGGGGCGGTGCCCAGAACGCGAAATGTAGGGTCTTTGCTCACGCGATCCTCTTTTTCATGTCATCAGGCTCGACAAAGACGCCAGCAGCAGAAGTTTATCCTGGTCGGATGGCGCTTGCCAGCCCCGGCGGGACGAGGGCGAAGGGTCCCGGATCGTTCCCCGCGCGGCTACCCAACCAACTCCCTTGACATGTAGCTTTCTTAGTGATAAAGATAATTTATGAGCAAACGGCTTTCCGCTCGGGAACGTAAGCCAAGGGCCGAGCTGCTGACGGCCCTGCGGCGGGCCATCCGGAGAGTGAGTGCTCAATCCGTCCTGCTTAGCCAGACCATCGCCTCCCGGGCCAACATAAGCTCGACCGACATGGAATGCCTCGACCTGCTGGCTATCGAAGGCCCCACGACGCCTGGTCGTCTTGCGACTCGGATCGGCCTCACGACGGGCGCGGTCACGATGCTCATCGATCGCCTCGAGCGTGGCGGCTTCGTTCGGCGCACACCGAATCCCGCCGACCGACGCTCCGTGATTGTCGAGGCATTGCCCACTGGAGTCCAGGTGCTGATGCCGATGTTCGAGCCGCTCGCCCGAGGGATGGCCAAACTGAACGAGCGTTACAGCGCTGCTGAGCTTGCCCTCGTCCTCGACTACCTGACCCGGGCCTACGAGGTCGGCTGGGAGCACCTTCGCTGGCTCGAGCGCTCGGCGCCTGCACCGGGAAACCGGCCGCTGAAAGGAAGGACTTTCGTCGGACTCGGTAAGGGTGATCGCGCATGACTGATTTTCTACTCGAGCTCATCCTGTGGTTGTTCGTCCTGAACCTGGGCATCGCGCTCGGGGCCGGGCTCTACGAGTCGCGAATCATGGTCCCTCAGTGGCTGGTCTCGACCGCTTCGGGTTATGAGTGGAACGGAGCGGCCGCGCGGGAGGCGAATACCGGGCTCAGGTTCTGGGTCTACGTGACGACGATCCCCCTCACCCTGCTCACCCTGGCAAGCTTGGTAGCGTGCTTCTGGACGGAGACTCCGGTCCGCGGCTGGTGGCTCGGCGCGGCGGTCGCAGCCCTGGTCGACCGGAGCATGACCTTCGGCTACTTCATCCCCGCGATGGTTCGACTGCTACAAGACGAAACGCTATCCCGGTCCAAGGCCGTCGAGAGCGCTCTCCAATGGGTACAAGTTGGATACGTCCGCCACACTGCAACTCTCGTGGCGTGGCTCGCGGCTCTGAAAGCGCTCACACTCTTGAGTGCCGGGTCATGAGAGTCCTCGCCACACCAGCACCATCCTTCCGCTGATTCCCAATATATTCACGATCCGGCATTCCTCTATCACTCAATGGCTTCCGAGCGAAGGCATTGGTTGATAGCCCTGGGTAGCCCCGGCTATAATCCAATCCTCCGGCAACCCGGGTTCCACGGCCAGTCGGGAAAGAAGCCTCGCGTCATGTCGGAGCGCCCGGCGCGGTACCGAATCGAAGTCCCGCACTCGAACGGATCACGACCGGTTAGCGACCAGAAAGTTGAGGAGATTATTCATACGGAGGGGTGCAAGAGTGGCTTATCTGGCGAGCCCGGAAAGCTCGTGTACGGGCAACCGTACCGTGGGTTCGAATCCCACCCCCTCCGCCAACGAGATCGCGATTGCTGGGATCGAAAGGTCCGAGCAAAGCAACGACCTGCCCTGCGGTTCGGGTCCTGCGCGAGACGAGCCTGTGAACCCCGTCAGGCCCGGAAGGGAGCAGCGGTAAGCAGACCCTCGGCTGTGCTGCAGCGTACCTGGACCGCAGGGCTCTATTAGCAAACTCGCCATGTCCTACAAGGTTCTAGCTCTCAAGTGGAGACCGCAAGCCTTCGACGACGTCGTCGGCCAGGAGACCGTCACCCGCACGTTGCGAAACGCCATCGAGCAGAACCGCACCGCCCACGCCTTCCTGTTCTCCGGAGTGCGCGGCGTAGGCAAAACCTCCACCGCGCGCATTCTTGCCAAGGCGCTCAACTGCGCCAAGGGGCCGACCGCGACGCCGTGCGGCGAATGCCCCGCCTGCGTCGAGATCGCAGCCAGCACC
>JBOGJF010000882.1:0-2448 GCA_050747785.1 Vicinamibacteria bacterium | reverse complement strand
CTACTATCAGGGTCCGCGGGGATCCTCCTCGGCTCTGAAAGGAGTCATCTCGACCTACGCTCGAGGTAACGATTACCATGATGTCTTGGGAGAAAAACTGAAGCGGCTGGCTCACTTCATATCCGATCGATTCGGGGTGCCCACCAAGATCTACGTCGATACCGGCCCTCTGCTGGAGAAAGGCTATGCAGTGGCGGCAGGCCTCGGATGGCTGGGCAAGCACGGAAACGTCATGGCCCGCCGCGGCAGCTCCTGGTTCTTCCTCGGCGAGATTCTTCTCCCGTTCGCATTGCCCCCCGACGAGCCGGAAAGAGATCATTGCGGTACCTGTCACCGCTGCATGGACGCTTGTCCCACTGCTGCCATCGTGGAGCCATTCGTCGTGGACAGCCGTCTCTGCATCTCCTATCTGACCATCGAGCTTCGCGGTTTCGTCCCGCGCCACCTACGGGCTCTCATTGGCAATCGCATCTACGGGTGCGACGACTGCCAAGACGTCTGTCCGTGGAATCGTTTTGCCCAAAGGAGCGAAGAGGCGGCTTTCTTTCCGCGGGAGCCGCTGGCGTCGCTGGATCTGATTGCGCTGCTCCGCCTCAGCCGAGACGAGTACCTGAAGGCCACCCGAGGATCCGCGATTCGACGGGCCCGGTACGCCGGCTTCCTCCGTAACGTGGCGATCGCCCTCGGCAACTCCGGTGACCCGCGAGCGCTGCCGGCGCTGGTGGAGGCACTCGATCACGCGGAGCCGCTCGTTCGCGGCCATTCTGCGTGGGCCCTCGGTCGGCTGGGCGAACGACAGGCCCTGGCCCCTCTTTGTCAGCGGCTCAGTCGGGAGGAGACGGACGTGGTCCGCGAGGAGATCGAGTGGGCCCTTCGAGAGCTCGGCGGATCGTTACCGTCAGATGGGTTGAACGCCGACCTCGCCTAGCCACTCGAGGATGCGACGCTCGACGATCTGCTCTTGAAACTGACACCACTTTTCACGCGCTTCCGGCAGGTTGCTCAGCGTATCGTTGAATCGGACGCGGGCCTCTCGTCCACGGAGCGTCGAGCTGAGCAAGTTCCTCTCGTCCCCGTCGGCCAGCGAACCGACGAATCGACGCAGGTCGTGAAAAGGCATGACGCGCCGCGAAAACGGTATCGTGACGTACCGCTCCTCGTTGGTGATGCGCTCTTCGTCCTCGTGCTCATCCTCGTTCTCGAGGTACGTGGAAAAGAAATGAACTTCACCGGTGTCCATGTCGAGGTAGTAGCGGTGATCGCGGGAGTCATCCTGAAACGCGTCCTCCAACTCCGACCAGTCGACTCTTAGTTGCTTCATCACCTTGCTCTCTCAGGATTCTCACCCAAAGCCGGAATTCAATCAAGATCGGGCTGGTCAGAGCAGATAGTCCATGGTGCTGATTTCCCAGTAGTTGTGGTACACGCCCGCGTCGTGGAGCTTCAAGAATCGCGGGATACGCTGCAGGATAGTCGTACAGCGATGGCCGGGAAGGCCAGCGGGATGCGGATGACCGTAGTCGAAGTAGACTCGGATGAACAAGCTGTCGCCACTCAACGGTAAGGAGCGAACGTTCTCCACGTACTGATTGAAACCCCCGGAGCGGAGCAAGTAGAACTCGACGTTCGAGACATAGAACAAGGAGACCGTTTGTCCGCGCTCCCGCAGAAAGTCTCCTACCGCCGGGAGCGCGTGCTCTCCCGCGAAATCGCCGACCACCGGCACGAGCCGCCCCCCCATCGCGAGCTCCCGCACGAACTGGTAGTCCTCTGACGACGCCAGGAAATGACTCCGGGCTCCGCTCGGGCTCCGCGACAGCAAGAGCGAGCGGTAGTCCGGGTGGTACGACAGGGAAGGCCGTCCGAAAGTGCGAAAACGAATTTCCAGCTGCTCGTCGAAGAGCGTCCGGTAGACGAAGCGAATGTGCTCTTCGTCGCCTTCCGAAAGCTGCACGTGAAGCTCGTCTTGAATGTGGCTCCGGATCGCCTTCCAGTTCCGGGCAAATACCTCCTCGTCGGGCGGGATCGACTCGACCGCGTCGATCAGGCCTTCGAGATCACCGTCTAGCTCCCCGGAGACTCCGGGCCCGCCGTGCTCGACGATGCGCCGAGAAAAGAGCCAACAAAGATACTCGAACGGTGTGGCCGCCTTGTGGAGAATCGCATTCATCATCAGGTGCTGCAGCATGTTCTCCCTGCGCACGTCGACGATGAACGCCCACTCCGGGCGTATTTTTGCTATGTACGTAAAGTTCTGTTCCGGTCCCACACCGATATAGGCTCCTCCCATCGCTTCGAGCTGGTCGACGATCTGCAGGTAGGAGGTCTCGTTGGAGATAATGTTGTGGGTATCGAAGAAGCCCGCGGGACCGGATAGCGTTTCGATGAGCTCGGCGAGCTCCGGAACGGGCCGTTGCTCGAGTGACCTCTGACAGGCTGGGATGAACG
>JBOGJF010000881.1:0-2689 GCA_050747785.1 Vicinamibacteria bacterium | reverse complement strand
TCTCCATGTTTGGAGAGAAGGAGAGGCCGGGATCCCAGCCTTTCTCGACGACTACGCTTTTCTGATAGACGGACTCATCGCCCTCTACGAAACCACGGCCGAAGACCGGTGGCTTCACGAGGCCGAGCGGCTCGCGGAGGAGATGGAGCGTAGCCTTCGTGACGGGCCCGGTGGTTACTACATGAGCCAGGCCAAACCACATCTCTTATTTCGGCCCAAGTCGATCTACGACGGAGCCGTCCCAGCCGGAAATGGCATGACCGCGCTCGTGCTGCAGCGCCTCTCCGAGCACACCGGAAAGGTCGTCTATCGACAAAGAGCCGAATCGGTGATGAAGGCCTTCGCGACCGAGCTCGTCGAGCACCCAGAGGGCGTCCGCACACTGGCGTTGGCCGTGGACCGTTACCGTCGGTCGGAAGCGCCCGCCTCACCTACTCCGACGGAGACGCCGGGGGCACCCGAGCCTAACGTCTCGCTCGCCGAAGATCTGGTGACGACTCAACTCATCTTCGACGACGCCACGACCGAGGAACCAGCTTGGCGCGCCTTCCAACTTCGCGTGACGATACGGGAAGGTTGGCATGTCAATGCCAATCCAGCCTCCTTCCCGTACCTCATCCCGACCGAAATCCGGGGCAACGTGAGGGGTCTTCGTTATCCGGAGGGAGAAGACTTTCTTTTCGCCTTCTCGGAGGAATCTCTGTCGGTCTATAGCGGCACCTTCTCCATCGCGGGCGAGATCGATCGTAAAGGATCCCCGTTGCAACTTCGCTACCAAGCTTGCGACGATCGACGATGCCTCCCCCCAGTCGACAAAGAGATCGAAATGCCGTCCACAAACTGAACCGCCCCGCTCCCGCAACGTGTTAGTCTAGGCGGAAAATCGGAGGCCCCATGAAGAACTCGGTCTCGGAAGAGCTCTCCTCCGCCGCGCGGCTCGTCTTCGTCCCCGCGCTCATCAGCCTGATTGTGACGCTCTGGCGTCTGACGGGAGAGCTTCTTCATTGGTCCGATAGGTTCTACAACCCGGAGGCGGGTGGCGCCGGAGCCATCGTGGGCATCACGTGGCTGGCACCCGTTTTCGGAGTCTACTTCGCCCTGCACCTTGCTCGAAACGGCCGGTCCCCCTCGAGCTGGGGCAGGGCGCTCGGTCTCCCAGCCCTGGGCACGGTCGTCCTCATCGCTGGAACTCCGGTTCAGGCCGTTTTCCTGGAGCACAGTTTTTTCGCCGGTCTCGTCTATATCTGGGTCCTAGGGTTGCTGGCAGGAAGCGTTCAATTCTTCGGATGGCCGCAGCTCTTCAAGACGCTTCTCGCCTACGGATTGGCCGCCCGGCTGCCCGTCATCCTAATCATGGCGCTTGCCATACAAGGCGCCTGGGGAACTCATTACGATGCCCGCCCGGCCGGCTTTCCGGAGATGGGTTGGCAAGCCGCCTTTATCTGGCTGGGATTCTTCCCTCAACTTCTCTTCTGGGTCCCGTTCACGATTGTGATTGGGGCCTTCTTCGGAACGCCAGCCGCTCTGTTGTTCCACCGAGGTAGGCAGGCGGTCGAAAAGACGGCCTCCTGATCCGGACAAGACAGAAAAAGAGGAAGGCTGGCGAGCGCCGTGAGCGTCTTCTCGAGCGCCGCCTCATATCTCACCATGGGGACCCAGAGACGAGCCCGCGTGGCGACGAGCAGGATGACCAGAAGATGAGTAGAGAAAGCCCTCGGCTTCGGGTAGACTCGGCGCCCATGAAAGCCGACTACCTGCCGGGGCGAAGAAACATCGGACCGAACGAGGTGAGGCGCCGACGACGCCACGGCTTCATCGGTGCCGGGGCGAGCGTGCTGTGCTTCGTACTGCTCCTCTGGGTCGATGCGCCACGTTTCACACGGGCCCTGCTCGCCTTTCCCGTCCTGATGGCGACACTCGGGTTCGTTCAAGCGCACAGCGAGACCTGAGTGGTCATGGGCATGCGGGGCATGCATCGCATGAACGGGGAGACTTGCCCGGTGCCGACTACCGAAGACCGCAAGGCCGATCGGCGGCGGTCGTTCCGGCTTTGGCTGCTGATCGGAGCTCTGACCCTTGCATGGACTGGTCTGGCGGTCGTCTTCCCCTATCCCTGAACGAGCCGACCGCTTCGGTTGACAGCATCTATTCCCGTCCGCATAATGTTCTTTCACCCTGTAACATAACGAAATCCACCGCTTCCAAGCCTGGCGGGTATGCAACCACCCGAAACCGGCGTCATCGACGCGACCAACGAGAAGACCGTTTACTGGCTGAGCTTCGGCCTCCGCTGCGCGCTGGGCTTTATCGCCTGGTGGATCTCCTGGTACACGGATTTCTCGCTGGTCGAGGATGCCTTGAACTACGAGAACCTGGGGAGACGGATAGCTCTCGAATGGATGTCCAACGGCACGTCTCTCACGCTACAAAGCTTGATGGCGAGCGGTCGTCAGGCCTGGGGCATGGTGCTCTTGCTGGCGGTGATCTCCTTCGTTTTGCGGGGGGCCCGTGCTCTGCCGGTCGTCATCGTGGTCTTCAACTTCATTACCGCGTGGACTCCCGTCTTCATCTACCGCATCGCGCGGCAGCTCGGTCAGACGGAGCTTGGCTCGCTTCACGCCGCGCGTCTGGTCGTCTTCTCCCCGGTGTTCGCGTTCTGGGGCGGCGCTCTCTACAAAGAAGGACTGGT
>JBOGJF010000880.1:0-3417 GCA_050747785.1 Vicinamibacteria bacterium | reverse complement strand
CAAAAGTACTCAGTGGCCGTCCTTCAAGGCAGGGCCAGTGGCGAGATCTTCCCCGTCACCAAGGCGCGGATGACCTTGGGCCGCGCCGACTGTGACATCGTTCTGGATGATCCCGAGTGCTCTCGGGAGCATGCCGCCATCGAAGTGTTGGGATCTCGAGTCGTGCTTCGTGATTTGGGCAGTACGAACGGCACATTCCTGGGCGGTAAGCGCATCGATCAAGGCGAGCTCGAGAATCAGAGCGAGTTTCGCGTCGGCGAGCACGTACTGATGCTCATCATCACCAGCCAGGAGTGACGACATCGAAGTCAACGACACCCCGATCGTAGTCGCTCTCAGCGGCGGCGTCGATAGCTCCGTGGCGGCCTTGCTCTTGAAGCGGTCCGGGGCGTCTCCCATCGGTCTATCGATGCAACTTTACGATCAGCGGGAGGCGGTTTCCGGTCGGAGCTGCTGCGCGCTCGACGATCTCTATGACGCCCGCCGCGTGGCTTCTATCCTCGACATCCCCTATTACGTGGTGCGCATGGAGAAGGTGTTCGAGGAGCGTGTCATCGAGCCGTTCCTATCGGACTACCTATCCGGCCGCACTCCGTCTCCCTGCGTGCTCTGTAACAGTTATCTGAAGTTCGACGAGCTGATGACCCGGGCGCGGCAGCTCGGAGCCGGCTCGGTGGCGACCGGACACTACGCCCGCCGGGAGCTCGATCCCGTGACGGGGTGTTATCGCCTGCTCAAGGGAGTGGACGAGGCGAAGGACCAGTCTTACTTCCTCTTCGGTTTGAGCCAGGAGCAGCTCGAAAGCGCGCGGTTTCCCTTGGGACATTTGACGAAGGCAGAGGTACGGGCATTGGCCGCGAGCGCGGGGCTGCCGGTTGCCACGAAGGGCGAGAGCATGGAGCTTTGCTTCGTTCCAGACGGGAACTACCAGGCGTTCGTGGAGCGTCGGGCTCAGCCGGTTGCGGCGGGAGGGGCGATCGTCGATGGTGCCGGACTCGTGCTAGGGCGCCACGAAGGGGTGCATCGCTACACCATCGGGCAGAGGCGAGGTCTCGGTCTCACCACGGCAGAACCCCTCTACGTGATCGCTCTCGAGCCCGAGAACCAGCAGGTCACGGTGGGGCCCCGCGTCGCCTTGGAGCAGACCTCATGCGATGTGGAGGACGTGAACTGGATCTCTTTTCCTCCGGAGGGCCCCATCCATTGTCGGGTCAAGATCCGGTCGCGTCATCGGGAAGCCAACGCGCGGCTCGCCCCCCGCGACGAGCACTCGGTACACATCGAGTTCGAGAAGCCGCAGACCGCGGTCACTCCGGGCCAGGCGGCTGTCTTCTACCAGGACGAGGCGGTCCTGGGTGGGGGATGGATCACAAGGGACTAGAGTCCTCCGTCGGCCCGGTCTGAGTCTCTCTCTGTAGTTTCTCGAGCGCGATACGGGCGGCGCGCAGTTGAGCCTTCTTCTTGGTCGAGCCGGTCGTGTTGGCGAGTGTTCGCTCGCCCACGAGCAGATTGACGTGGAATGTCTTGCGGTGCTCGGGGCCCTTCTCCTTGGTAATTACATATTCCGCCGGAGGCATGTGAGCCGCCTGTAGGTGCTCCTGCAATTTGGTTTTCGGATCCTCAACCGCGGTACCCAAGTCCGCCACTTCTTGGAACAGTTGCTGGTAGAGGGGCTCGACGAACGCTCGTGCTGCGTCGATCCCGGCGTCAAGATAGATGGCGGCTAGAATCGCCTCCAGGGCGTTTCCCCGGAGCGCTTGTTTACGTCTTCCTCCCGTTTTTTCCTCACCCTTCCCGAGGCGGAGATACTTGGGCAAATCCAGATCGAGAGCCAGATCGGACAAAGCCACCGCGCTAACCAGGTACGCTTTGATCTTGGACTTTCGGCCTTCGTTCAGAGTGGGAAAGCGCCGGTAGATGAGATCGGTGACCAAGAAGCCGAGAATGGAGTCTCCAAGAAACTCGAGCGATTCGTTGTGGAGCGAGGATTGTCCGGCCTCGTGCGCGTGGGACTTGTGCGTCAAGGCGCGCTGAAGGAGGGAGGGATCGTGAAAGGAATGCCCCAGCTTCTTCTGAAGGGCTTCGAGGTCGGGCTCCGAGCTAGCGGTCACCGCGGCGTGAGTAGACCAGTCTCAGATGGGTTCGGTGAGAGCCAATGAGACGTTCGGCTTCCGCAAGTTGGGACTCCGGGACGAGGAGCGCGGCTTCGCGGAGGCAGTGGAAACGCAGGGGATAGATGGAGGAGGGTAGTGAACTGTGGATCCGGCAACGGATGGAGTACCCGTCGAGCAAGGCCGCCACCACGCGAGCCTCGACCTCGCTCGTCGTTCGCAGCGCGACCACCATCTTCTGATATGCCAACACGTCGACCCAATGATACTACGTCACCCGCAACAGCACCATGGTCATGTCGTCGTGCTGTCCCACTCCTTCGGCAAATGTAACGACTTCATCGACGATTCTCTCCATGAGATTCTCGAGTGGAAGGTGGTGATGCTGCTCGAGAAGCTCGCGCAGACGGGACTCACCGTAGAGCTCGGACCGCGAATTCATGGCCTCGGAGAGGCCGTCGGTAAAGAACAGAAACAGATCGCCTGATTGAAGCGGAAGCGATTCTTGGCGCAGGATTCGCTCGAAGTCGTGGTCGCCGCGATCGAGGCCGAGCCCGAGTCCGTCCGGGGCGAGCGCGCGTGCGCCGTGGCCGCTCGTCGAGACTTGCAGAATCGGACTGTGTCCCGCGCGAGCGTAGGTCACCGTGCGGTTTGCCATGTCGAAGATGGCGTAGGACATCGTAATGAAGCTACGGCTGTCCAAGTTGGCGCCGAGGATCCTGTTCGCTTCGACGAGGAGGCTGCGAGGAGAATCGTGTATGCGGCTCAAGGACAAGACCAGTCCCTTGAGCTCTGCCATGTAGAGCGCGGCCGACGTGCCTTTACCGGAGACATCGGCAATCAGCACGGCCAGGCGGTCGTTACCCAGGGGAAGGAAATCGTAGTAGTCGCCTCCCACCTCGGCGGCGGGAAGGCAAACCGCAGCGACGGTCATCCCGGTGAATCGGACGGCGTCTTTGGGGAGTAGACTCATTTGGATGCTGCGAGCGACGCGGAGCTCCTCTTCGAGACGTTCTTTTTCCGCGGACTGCTTCAGAAGGTCTTGGATACTCGCGGTCATCAGATTGAAGGACTCCCCAAGCTCGCCGAGCTGGTCTCGCGTGCGAACCTGAACCCGGTACGCGAAGTCGCCCTGGCTTACGTGGTCGGTGCCTTTGCTGAGGGCATGAATCGAACCGGTGATGGAGCGAGCAAGCAATAATCCGACCAGGGCGGCGACAACCTCGATGGCGAGAAACAAGGTGGCCAAGACACCCAAGAGAACGAGGATGGCCTGTCCCAGTTGAGGCGTGTTGGTGGATAGTAC
>JBOGJF010000879.1:0-7415 GCA_050747785.1 Vicinamibacteria bacterium | reverse complement strand
GCCGTGTGCGCTGCCGATGCGGGTCAAGAGGACCCTGCTTCTGGTGCGAGGAACCCAACGGCGAACAACCACCAGGAAGACGATGCAAAACCCCCGCACATTGATGATTGCTTCTGCTGCTCTCGCTGCGTGGAGAGCGCTCCTCGGTTCACTCTCCATGACGAACTCCAGTATCTCCAGCCGGTAACTGCAGATGCTGTCCGCGGCGTCTTTTATTTGTTTTTAGAGCTCTACCGACCTCCTCGAATCTCCTAACACTCTCTCGTATTGCCAATCAATCCCCGGCGTGTCGGGGTGGAGTGTTTTCAAGGAGGTGTCATGCGCCATTGTATTGCTTCGCTGTTGGCCGTGGTGGTCGTCACGACGTCCGTGCGAGCCCAGGCTGCTGAGACTGCTGATACTCCCACTCAGCAGGTAACCGTCGAACGCCAGAGTGTGGGGAAGACCATTCCCGAGGAGCTCACCCTCGAGCAAGCCCTTGAGATCTTGTGGCAGCAGAGTCCGCTACTGCTCGCCGAGCGGCAGCGGGAAGCGGCCGCAGCGGGGGAGCTAGAACAAGCGGGCAAGTACCCGAATCCATTCTTCACGCTGGAGACCGAGAGTTTCGCGACCGTTCGAGGCGCCTCCGGTGAACAGGAGCTTTTCCTAACCCTCGAACAGCCCATCCTGACCGCGGGCAAACGCGGAAAGCGCATCGACGTGGCGGGGGCGCTCCTGCGAGCGGCGAGAAACGACGTGCGGGCGTTCGAGCGCGCGTTGAGCTTCCAGCTCAAGACAGTGTACGCCGCTATAGTTCTCGCTCAATCCGACTTGGACCTTGCGAACCAGATCCTCGCGGACTTCGACCAAGTCATTCGTCTGAGCCGGATTCGCTACGAGGGCGGAGAGATGTCGGGTGGGGAGCTCAGGCGCGTCGAAACGGAGAGGCTTCGCTTTCTCGAACAGCAGGTTTCGGCGGAGATCGGGCTAGAGAATGCCCGGGCCGAGCTTCTGGGCCTCCTTGGGATGCCCGACTACGCCGGCTCGTTTCGGGTCGTTGCCCCGTCGCGCTACGACGGCGAGCTCCTCGACATGGAAGCACTGGCGACCGAAGCCGCGCAATCGCGGCCTGAGCTGAGGGCTCAGCTCGAGCGGCGAGACGCCGCGCGGCGGGAGGTGGATCTTCAAAGAGCGTTCGCCGTTCCGGATGTCGTCCCTTTCGTCGCGTATCAACAACGGCGCGACACAGTTCTCGACGTGCAAACGAGCTTCGTGAACTTTGGGGTTGGTGTAGGGGTGCCGTTCTTCGACCGAAACCAAGGTGGGGTCAGCCGAGCACGTGCCGAGCTCAGACGGGAAGAGGAGCTCGAACGGGCGGTTCGGTACCAGGTCACCGTGGAGGTACGTCAAGCTCGCCAGGCCTATCTATCCGAGAGGCGGCGAGTCACGTTCTTCGAGGATACGTATATCCAAACCTCGCGCCAAGCGAGGGACATCGTTGAGGCGGCCTACCGGATGGGAGGGGAGACCCTGATCAACTTTCTCGACGCCAGTCGGGTCTATAGCGAGACGCTCCAAGCTTACAACCGGGCCTTGTTCGACCTCAGCGTGGCCCGCTTCGGCCTCGAGCTCGCTCTCGGGAGGGAACTGTCATGAAAGCGATGAGGAATCTCCAGGCCCCTATCTTTTCGCGAGTGCACGCCGCAGCGGCGCGAGCGCAGTGTGGCATCTACACCGTTGGTGGCGTTGGTCTCCTGGTTGGGTTCCTTCTGGTGGGATGCGGTGGGGCACCCGCGCCTGATGAAATTCATGGCGGAGATCACGATCCTAACGTCGTCGAGGTGGCGGAGGAAGCTCAAATCAACGTGGGTCTGGAGACCGCATCCGCTCAGCGATCGACGCTCCAGCACGCGGTGAGGGCAACCGGGATCGTCTCTCCCGATCAGACCCGCTACGCTCACATCACGCCTCTCGGCCGCGGGATCGTAGAGCGCGTCCACGTCAATCTCGGCGACCGCGTTCAACGCGGCGAACCTCTCGTGAGCTACGACAACATCGAGCTCGGTGACCTCATCGGGGAATACATGAGCCTGCAAGCTGGTCTCACGAAGCTCCAAGCCGAACGCGAAGTGGCGAGGAAGATCCTCGACCGAGCGGAGTCCCTTCTCGAAGTGGAAGCTATCGCCCACCAGGAATACGAAGTGAGGGAGGCGGAGTACGAACAGGCGGCGGCTTCGGTTGGGAGCCAGCAGGCCGAGATCGCGCGGGTCGAGGAGAAGCTTCATCGCTTTGGGTTGACGGACGAGGATATCGCTGAGCTCGAGACGTCTCCGCACGAGTCGCCGCACCGCACAGCATCCCACAACGCCCTGCCGGCGCCATTCAATGGCGTCATCGTCAAGTACGACGTCTCACCTGGTGAGCTCGTGGATCGAGATCAATCGCTGTTCACTCTCGTAGACACGTCCAGCGTTTGGGTCCTCGCCGACGTCTACGAAAAAGATATCGGGGTCTTGCAGGCCGGCGGGGAGTGTCAGGTCGAGGTGTCCTCTTATCCGAACGAGGTCTTTCGGGGAAACGTCACCTACATCAGCGATTTCCTCGACCCAGCCTCCCGGACGGCTAAGGTGCGCTGCATCGTGGAGAACCCGGACGGCCGTCTCAAACTCGAGATGTTTGCCGATGTACGCATCCCGTCGCGGGCAAGAGACGCTCTTACGATACCCGTGTCGGCCCTTCAAGAGGTGAACAACCAAACGGTCGTCTTCGTCAGGATCGGCGCCGCCGGTTTCGAAAAGCGCGTCCTGGAAGTTGGCGACCAAGGCGAGGAGTGGGCGGAGGTGCTTCGCGGGCTCGACGAAGGCGAGGAAGTCGTGACCAAGGGCAGTTTTTATCTGAAGTCGATCCTGCTGCGCGAGCAGATAGGCGACGAACATTGATCGCCCGGGTTGTAATGCACAGGCTCGTTAGTTTTTCCTTGCAGAACCGCTTCCTCATCCTAATCCTCACGCTCCTCATCGCCGGCGTCGGCGTCTGGGCGATCGGGGCGCTTCCTGTCGATGCGGTGCCGGACATTACGCCGAACCAGGTCATGATCCTGACGACCTCACCCGGTCTCGGCCCGGTGGAGGTCGAGCAGTTCATCACGTTTCCCGTGGAGACGGCGATGAGCGGCCTACCCGGGATAACCGAGATCCGTTCCGTGTCCCGCTTCGGTTTGTCCGCGGTGACGGTCTTTTTCGAAGAGGGCATGGACCTCTACTTCTGCCGCCGACTCGTCATGGAGCGCCTGCCCCAGGCCAGGGATCTGATCCCCGAAGGGTTCGGCTCGCCCGAGATGGGGCCCATCAGCACAGGCCTAGGGGAGATCTATCAATTCGAGGTACGAGGTGAGGGTCATTCCCTGATGGAGCTCCGGAGCATTCTGGAGTGGGACATCGCCTTCCAGCTCCGCTCGGTCCCGGGAGTCGTGGAAGTGAACTCCTACGGCGGGGAGCTCAAGACGTATGAGCTCCAGCTCGATCCCGACCGGCTGGTAAGCTTCAACATCCCGCTCGCGAGCGTTTTCGAAGCGCTCGAGGAGAACAACTTCAACTCCGGCGGTGGCTACATCGAGCACAACCAGGAACAGTACGTCGTCCGCGGCGAGGGGCTCGTCGCTACCCTCGAGGACATGGGGAATATCGTGGTGGGCTCCACCGAGGACGGTACACCGATATACGTCAAGAACCTCGGCGAAGTCGCTTTCGCTCCCATGGTCCGCCAGGGGGCGGTGACGCGGGATGCCCGCGGTGAGATCGTCACCGGGGTGGTGATGATGCTCATTGGCGAGAACTCGCGCGTCGTGGCCCAGCGCGTGGGGGAGAGGCTGGAAGAGATCAAGGCTTCTCTGCCGCCTGGTGTCACCGTCGAAACCTACTACGACCGCACGTCGCTGGTAAGGGAGACGATCCGTACCGTCGAGAAGAACCTGGTCGAAGGCGCCATCCTGGTCATCGCCGTACTTCTTTTTCTGCTGGGAAACTTTCGTGGGTCGCTTATCGTCGCTTCCGCGATTCCGCTATCGATGCTGGTCGCTTTCACCGGAATGGTCATGACAGGGCTTAGCGGGGACCTCATGAGCCTGGGGGCCATCGATTTTGGGCTCATTGTCGACGGCTCGGTGGTCATGATCGAGAACGTCGTACGCCACCTGGCGGAGAGAAGGCCCAAAGACGCGGGCGAGCGTCTCGTCGTCGTGCGCGATGCCGCTCAGGAGGTCGCGAGGCCGGTCTTTTTCGCCGTGCTTATCATCACGGTGGTCTATCTTCCCGTTCTGTCCCTGGAGGGTGTGGAAGGGAAGATGTTCCGTCCGATGGCGCTCACGATCATCTTCGCCCTGCTGGGCTCGCTGGTTTTCTCGCTCACACTGATGCCGGTGCTCGGTTGGTTCTTACTGAAGAAAGTACGTCACGAGGAACCGCGGGTCGTCGGCGCTCTCAAGGCCCTCTATGTGCCCTTGCTGAACCGAGCGATGGAACGCCCGGGCCGGTTGGCTACGACGGCCATCGGCGTCTTTCTCGTGGGGGTGCTAGTGGCGCGCTTCATGGGAGCGGAGTTCATTCCCAGGCTCGATGAAGGGGCCCTCGCACTTCAGGCGTGGCGGCTTCCGAGCGTCTCGCTCTCCGAGTCCGTCGCGAGCACGACGCTCATCGAGAACGTCCTCAAACGGTTTCCGGAAGTGGACACGGTCATCTCGAGGACGGGTCGCGCCGAGATCGCAACCGATCCTATGGGTATCGAGACAAGCGACATCTACGCCATTCTCAAGCCGAGAGAGGAATGGACCACGGCGAGAAACCGCGAGGACCTCATCGCCAATATTGACGCCGCGCTCGAGGAGGGTGTTCCCGGGAATATCTTCAGCTACTCCCAGCCGATCGAGCTCCGGATGCAGGAGCTCATCGCCGGGGTTCGCTCGGACGTCGCCGTAACGCTTTACGGTGGCGACCTGGAGGTCCTACGCGAAAAGGCCGACGAGATCCTCCGCGTGGTGTCGCAGGTACCGGGCGCGGCGGACGTGAAAGCCGAGCAGACCGGCGGGCTTCCCTACCTCCGGATTCGCATCGTTCGGGACCAGATCGCCCGGTACGGCATCAACGCCCGGCGGGTCCTGGATGCCGTCGAGGCGGTGGGCGGAAAGTCCGTGGGGCAGGTTCTCGAGGGGCAAAAGCGCTTCTTCGTCCAAGTGCGGTTTCAACCTTCGGCCCGTGACTCGCTCGACAAGATTGGTGACATCAAGGTAGCGGATCCCAGGGGCCGGCTCATTCCGCTCGGCCAGCTCGCTCGCATCGAGCGTTGGGTCGGACCGGCGCAGATCAGCCGGAGCAACATCCACCGCCGGATCAGCGTCGAAGCGAATGTGCGGGGGAGAGACCTCGCGGGATTCGTTGCGGAGGCGCAAAGGGCCGTGGCAAACAACGTGTCCATTCCGTCCGGCTATTGGATCGAATGGGGAGGCCAGTTCGAGAATCTCGATCGCGCCTGGAAGCGACTGGCCATCGTGGTGCCGATCGTGCTTTTCCTCATCTCTATTCTTCTCTACACCACCTTTAACTCGGGGAGGCCGGCTTTGCTGATCCTTCTCAATGTGCCCATCGCGGCGGTGGGAGGTGTGTTTGCCCTCGCCGTGCGAGGAATGCCATTCAGTATCTCTGCTGGCGTGGGTTTCATTGCTGTCTCGGGGGTCGCGGTCATGAACGGGGTCGTCCTGCTGTCACATATTCGGTATCTGGAGAAGAAAGGTGTGGATGTACGAGAGGCGACCGAACGAGGGGCGCTGGAGAAGATGCGGGCCATGATTATGGCTCCTCTCGTTGCGGCGTTGGGCTTTCTGCCCATGGCTCTCGCCACCAGCGCCGGCGCCGAAGTGCAAAGGCCCCTCGCCACGGTAGTGATCGGCGGGCTCGTCACATCGACGTTCTTGACACTGTTCGTGCTCCCCGCGCTCTACCGCTGGTTCCGGGGCGAGCGCGTCGAGGTGGAGATCTGAGGACAAGGGGTAGACTATGATTGAACTGAAAGCCATCATTCAACCATTCCAGCTCAACCAGGTGATCGAAGCCCTACAACGGATCGAGGGACTTCCCGGCGTCACCGTCTCGGAGGTCCGTGGGTTCGGACGTTCCCAGGGGGTCAACGCGCAGGACAGGATCGTCGACGGTGGCATCGTCTATGCGCGCAAAGCCAAACTCGAGATCGTAATCCCCGAGGGGCTTCTCGACACTGTCTTGCACACGATTCTCCACGAGGCTCACACCGGAAACCCAGGCGATGGTAAGGTCTTCGTGAGCAAAGTTCTCGACGTCGTCCGGATCCGAACCGGAGAGCGGGGAGACAAGGCAATTTGAGCGGGGAATCGCAAAGAGATGTTCATGTCGTCCAAGAAGGACCGCACTCCGACTTCAGCCGCGCTGAGCACAAGGGCAGGCTGAAATGGGCATTTTCGCTCCCTCGACGGTGATGCTCGCGGCGCCATCGGCGCGGGAACGGACGTGGCTATCGAATCCGCGGACATTGTGCTGGTTCGCAGCGATCCGCGCGATGTCCTCTCCATTGTCCAGCTCGCGCGTGCCACTTATCGAAAGATTGTACAGAACCTCTGGTGGGCAACCGGCTACAACGTGGTGGCGATACCGCTGGCGGCAGGCGTGCTCTACAACCAGGGTATTGCCCTTTCACCAGCGGCAGGGGCGATCTTGATGTCGCTCTCCACGGTGATTGTCGCCATCAACGCTCGATTCCTGAGAATGCCTCGCACGGCCCTGTCGTAGCCATTCCACCAAACACGCACCGAAATCTCACTGGGAGCCACGGACCCCACTCCCCCCTGTGAGCTCAGGCAAACCCTCAAGAGCCTTTACAAAGACTCTTGACACAGCCTCACGTGATTTAATACCCCGCTTCGCCGAACCCCGTTGTTCAGTGGGCTGAAAGGGCAAGGGAAGCATGCACCGGATCGTCCTCGAGGCGGTTCGCCAGGCGGTCCAGGCTGAAGTGCGAAGCGCCTTGGGCAACGAAGCCACTACGAAATTCGCGGCGTGCGGAAAGCGACCCCGTGTCCATGCCGCTCTCGAGCGTGCCGCAAAGTGCTTGTCTTTTCGCGTTCCAGGTTGAACGCTCTGCAGATCCACACTTTGCCTTTTTCAGAAACCTGGCGTAGAGTAAACACGTCGTGTTTTGCAAAAGGCACCGGACCTTGGCGATTCTGACGGTGATGATCTTGCTCGGCTTCACTCTCGCCGACCTTACGGGCGACTTGTTCGGTGCCGCCGTGTGCGCTGCCGATGCGGGTCAAGAGGACCCTGCTTCTGGTGCGAGGAACCCAACGGCGAACAACCACCAGGAAGACGATGCAAAACCCCCGCACATTGATGATTGCTTCTGCTGCTCTCGCT
>JBOGJF010000878.1:0-8094 GCA_050747785.1 Vicinamibacteria bacterium | reverse complement strand
CTGCGGAAACGGGACCCACGCGGCGAAGGCCCTCGGGCTGCAGCGGACCTACCTGCTCCGGCTGATCCGCGAGATGGGAGTCCAGGTGCCGCCGCCTGTCAGGGCGTGCCGCAACGGGAACGGATAGATATTCACGCAATCCATTTCAGGGGTGCTTCCCAATCGGGACACCCCTTCTTCTTTTCTCGCGGCGGAGTCCCGTGCTAAGGGTTATAGCTGCCTGTACCCTGAAGGGAGCGGTGTGGAGGAGGGCAAAGCGCATGAAGGAAGTGCGGTGACGCAGCGATCTTCGCCGAAGCGGGCCTTGTGGAAGAGCGTGACGGAGCTTGACCTCGCGCCACGACCCAAGAACGCCCTCCAGGCGGCTGGCATTACGACGCTGCTCGATCTCGTGCGCTACTCCAGGGCGGAGCTACTAAGGGTCAAGAATGTCGGGATGAGGGATGCGAACGAGATCGAGGAGAAGCTTGGGGAAATGGGTCTCCGTCTCGGAGTTGTGCCAAGGTACAAGAAAACGCGGCAGCCGCGTGGGCGTCGCGGAGCGCGTGATCGGATAGAGAGACTGGGCAGCTGATCCTCATCGGTCCTGGTCGATTCAAGCTTCGCATTTCGGGGAGTATCCCATCCGGGTACTCCCTCTTTTCTTGTCGGTGCGCGTCCTGGACAACCATGCCGCGATGTGTCATAGTTCCGCCAGTTCTTCCCACCTGATTCTTTCGTCCAGATCGCTCCCGGATTTCGAGCCGCGCTCGCCCAGCATCCGTCGCCGGTTTGTCTTTCCAGTTGTTCCGCAGCTCGTCTGCCAATCGCAGGTGGTCTGCGGTTGCAACCGGAAAGGAGACAAGAATTCATGGGAGCAGGAGCACACGTCCCACCGACGGTTCGAAGGGAGCGAGATCGCATCTATACGCAGCTCGTCGAGTCGGGTCTGACGAGACCTTACGAGATCGCCAAAGCCGCCCAAGAGCTTCCGCAGTTCTCGGGAGTGCGATACGGCACGATTCGAGTTGACGCGGGGATATTCCTGAAACGCACGGGGTGCGCGCCGGCGCGGCCGAGCGTACAGACCCAGGCGGTCGCAGTCGCCAGCCACTCGTTCGACTCGATCGTGAGCGGCTTCACCATGCGGCTTCCGCTGGGCGCTATGGGAGAAGTGAAGCGGCTGATCGACACCCTCCGCCCGGCATGGCGGAGGTTCGAGGCCATGGCGGCCCGCGTGCTGGAGCTTGAAGCGCGTCTCCGCGACCGTGAGGCTCATCGCTGCCCCGATCCCGACGAGGCCCTCCGGGAGGAGAACCAGCGCCTCCGCGGAATCATCGAGCGGCAGGGTCTCCGGCTCGAAGCGCTCGGGCGGCAGAACAACCACCACCGGCCCATCACCGAGAAGCACCTGGCCCTGAGCGGCCGAGATTGAGCGCCGTTCGGTGACCCCTCGCGCCCAGCATCACGCTGGGCGCTTTACTTTCTTAGAGTCGGCGCATTGAGACGGCGTTCTGTTTGGGCCTTCGTGGCCCCCTTTGGCGTAAAGAGGAGAGAAGTCGATCGAGGGTTGACAACGGCCAGGGTCACGGAGTATTCGTAAGGTCAGCTAAGCAGTTTCATCTCCCGTCCATTGCGGGGCGCTCGCCCCGCGTGAAGGTCCGGACCTCCGGACAGCCTCGTTACCGCTTCAATTCTCGTTCCCCTCACGGGGTATTCGCCCGGCCCTCGCCGGGGCTTTTTGCGTACCTGCGCAAGGAGGAACGGGAATGGAAGAGGCAGTCCCCAGGCGCTGTGAGCACTGCCAGAAGCGCCGCGCGCGGCGGCGCTACTGCCGCCCGTGCGGGCGCAAGGCGAGCGCTCTCTACAACCGCAAGCTCCGGCGCGAGGCCAAGGCCGCAGGCGAGAAGTACTGGCTCGCCTGGTGGGAGAAGGCCTTCGGGGAAGAGGCCACTCTGAAGCGTCGCGAGTACCAGCGGAACTACATGCGCGCGTATCGTCGCCGGAAGCGAGTGCGGAGCGCTGCGTAGATCCCGGCCGGCGGCGACGGGATCTTGCAGCACACCAGCGGGCTCACTGGCCGGCCCGACGGCGAAACAGAACCAGGCCGCAGGGATAAGAGGAGGCAGAGATGGCCGAGAAGGCAACGATCAGGACGTCTTCGGGACGTGAGGTGGAAGGCAAGGTCGTCAGGGAGAACCGTTACTCGCCCAGCGGGGCCGACATGCTGGGGTTCGCGGTGACGCTGGGCGGATCCGCCTCTGCGTGGCCATCGAGCCGGACCACCGTAGTGACCGAGGACGGTGACTACGTCACTGGAACGAAGACCCGGTAAAGACAAGGACATCCTCTGGGATGCTGCTCCCGTCGCTCTCAAGGGCGATGGGAGCAGCCCATCGAGTGCGCTGCCACATTTCCATTGTGCTCGTGAGGTGCAAGGAGGACAGCAGTGCTCGGGATGAGCAAGCGGCTTCGACCGTCGAGCGGTAATTGGGAAGCGCTCCGCGACCTCAAGGTCAAGAAGGCGCGGATCGAGGCAGACGTGGAGCTTCGCCGCCTTGAAACCGATCAGGTCCGCCACGCGGAACGGAAGGCCGCCGCCGAGGCGGAGATCGCCTCGACGGGCGAGACCGAGGCGAGCCTCCGCGCACGCGAGGTGCGCGGGCGGCGGTGGGGAGTCCTTTTCGTCCTCGCGGCCGGCATCGCGATCGCGAGCGCCTGGTGGAGCGCGGACTGGTTCCTCTCCCTCGGCTGGGAGAAGGCGCTCCTCGCGGTCACCATCTTCGTCTTGCCGCTCATCGGCTGGATGACGCTCCTCACCTTCTCCAAGGAGATCCTCCAGACCTTGGATCTCCGGAAGATCTTTGCGGGCATGGGCCTCGTGATCGTGCTCTCCTCCGCGGCGGCTGTTGCTGCGCTCGGGTGGGGCCGCATGCTCGGCGTGGGACTCCAGGAAGAGCAGCGCCAGATGCAGCAGGTCGAGATCGATCAGGGGCTCGCGAACGGCGCAAGCGCGGCCCGGCGCGCCCGCATCGAGAGCGCGAAGCGCGTCCTAAACGGCGTCGCGGGGCTCGCGGTCATCTTCCTCGCGATCGCGGGCGAGGTGGCGGCGGGCATCGCCTATCACGAGTGGGCGAAGCATCGAGACATCGTCGGGACCGTCCGCCCCTTCTTCCGGCGGCGCGATGCGCTCGCCGACGCGCTCGCCACCAACGAGGCGACGCAGGAGGCCGTGCGGAGGCGGCCCGAGATCCTCGAGGCCGCGCTCACCGTGGAGGGCCTTGAGGCGGAGGCCGCCGGGGAGCGCCGCGCTCAGTCCTTTTTGCCCACCGTGCGGTGGATCGTGGGAGGCTTTGTCGCGCTCCTAGCCCTCCTCGCCGCGGCCATGGCCTTCGCCGAGCCCGCGAAGCCCGGCGTGAGCGTGGTCGTCCTCGACCTCTCGACCTCCGTCACCCCCGCGGAGTTCTCGGAGAACGCCCGCGCGATCGAGGGGCTCATCCGGCGCCTGCCGGCCGGAGGCGCGGAGATCCGCATCCTCGCGGTCGATGAGGCGAGCTTCGGGCGGGGGCCGCTCTTTTCGGCACGATCGCCTCAGGACGCCGGTAGGTTCGGCGAGTACCTCGACGATTGGCGGTCCAGGACCCTGCGGGCGTGGGAGAAGCGGGTGGCGGGCCTCACGCCCGCCGCCCGCGGATCGGACGTGATCGGAGCGATCGCTCGTGCCGCGCTTGAGCTCGAGGAGGCGCCGGAGGCGAGGAAGCGGCTCGTGATCCTCTCGGACATGCGGCAGGTCGGCCGCGGGCTCAACTTCGAGAAGGCGATCGCCGATCCCGCCCCTCTTGTCGAGCGTGTGAAGCGCGAGCAGACGGTCCCCGCGCTCGCCGGCGTCGAGGTTTGGGTCCTCGGCGCCGAGACGCGGGGGATCGACGAAGGCCATTGGCGCCGCCTCCGGTCCTTCTGGACGGAGTACTTCAAGGCGGCGGGCGCGGAGCTCAAGGCATTCAGTCCCAATCGACGGCTCACGGAGCGGTAGGCCCATGGAGCGGCTCTTTGAGTGGTTCGTGAAGCTCGTGCTCCTCCTCATCTTCGCGCCGTTTCTTATTTGTCTCGCGCTCAGTGCCGTGCTCGGGGTGCTCGCGGCCGTGCTCCCTTGGGTGATCGGGCTCGCGGTCATCGCCGGGCTCGCGGCCGGCGTGAGCGCCGGGCTCGTCCTCCGGCGGCGGCTGCCGCTCCGGAACGGCAGCGGCCGGCTGCCACCCGGCGGGGCGGGCTTCACAGGTGAGCCCATCCGGCGTCCCCGCGGCGTGCGCGGGAAGGATCAGGACGGATGAGGAGGCTCTCGTGCTGGAACGTCTGATCGAGATCGCGCGAGGCCGAGCGGCCGACCGCGCGAAGGCGCACGCCTACCTCGCCGAGCACGCCGCGTCGTCGTTCCGCGAGATGCTCGCGGACTACGACGCCTTCGTGCCCCATGCCGCGCGGGTCGAGGAGCCGGCGCTGCTTCTCGGCACCGCTAGGGACTCCTCTGACACCGCGGTCCCGGTCCGGCTTCCTTGGGACGAGATCTTCTGCCACTGGCTCATCCAGGGCGGGACGGGAACCGGGAAGACCACCTTCGCGACGTGGCTCGTCGCAAGCGCCCTCCGTGAGGGACAGGCGATCGGGGTCATGGACTGCAAGTCCGGGTTCTTCGACCAGGGCCTCCAGTGGGCCGGCGCTGTCGCCTACGCGGCAACGCCGGAGCGCCGAGCGGCGTTCGTGAAGCGGCTCGCGGTCGTGAACCCCTTCGGGGAGGCGCTCGTGCCCTTGAACGTCTGCAAGCCGCTCCCCGGGGCCTCGGCCGAGACGCAGGCCTACGAGGTGGCTCTCGCCCTCTCGCGGCTCTTCGATTCGTCGATGGGCTTCCAGATGGAGAACATCCTCCGGCACCTGATCCTCCTCCTCATGGAGTCGGAGCTCACCCTTGCCGAGGCGCCCGTGGTACTCGAGGACGAGGTTCTTCGCGGCGTGCTCGCGACGCGGTCGCGAAACACGGCGCTCAGAGACTTCTTCCTCGGAACCTACCCGGGCGTCCCGGCAAGTTCCAAAGACGCCATCTCCACGAGGCTCCAGGCGCTCCTCCTTCCCGAGAACCTCCGCCTCATGCTCGGGGCTGACGACCTCGTGGACCTCAAAGGCATCCTCGACCGCGGCGATCCGCTCTTCCTCTTCCTCGGGAAGGGCCCGGGCGTCCCGGAGGAGCAGGTGGAGGTGATCGGGAGCTTGCTCCTCCAGCTCCTCTTCCAGGCCGCCTTCGCGGGCGGGAGCCGCAAGAAGCCGTACCAGCTCGTCTGCGACGAGTTCTTCCATCTGCTTGATGCGCCCGCGCTCGCGAAGCGCTTCGAGACGGCGCTCACGACCTTGCGGAGCTTCGGGGTCACGCTTTCCTTGGTGATGCACAACTTCTCGCAGGTCCCGGGAGGCCTCCGGGAGACCCTGCTCGGGAACTGCGACGTCATGGCGCTCTTCCGGACCTCCTCGCGCAACGCGCAGTTCTTCGGGGAGTTCCTCCCCGAGCTCGACCCCGAGAGCGCGCTCCAGGCCCTCCGGAAATCCGGCCGGCCTCCGGGACGCTTCGAGGCGAAGAGCCTCCAGATCGAGCGGCTCCAGCGCCTGCCGAACCGCCACTGCTACTGGTACGACCGGAGGAAGCCCTACCGGGCGCTCCTTCTCCGTGTCCCGGATGTGCAGGCGCCCCATGAGGCGCTGGGCATCTCGGCCGCGGCGCTCGAGGAGTTCATCGAGGCGCAGGGAATCCGGCAGGGGAGTGTAGCGCTCCCCAAGGAGGTCCTGCGCCGGCAGATCGAGGCGCGGCGCTCGCGGCTCCGCGAGCTCCTCCGTCCGCCGATCGACGTCTCCACTCATGAGGAAGAACGGGCGGCACCAGCTGGCTCCTCCGCCGGACCGAAGCAGCAGGCGCGGCGCCCGAGGCTCGGCTGATGTACCGGACGGCGAGCCGAGTTCTCCTGGCGGTCAAGGTGGCGTTCTGGCTTATCCGGGCGCCCTTCCTCGTGGCGAAGTTCCTCGCCCGCATGATCGGGCGCTCCGTCGGCGCCTGGGTGCTCGCGACGACGGACGCGGTCGCCTGTCCCGGCTGCAACGGGACGGTGAGCCTCGTCGGCCGCTGGCAGTGCGGCTGGTGCAGCTGCGTCTTCGACGGGTTCGCCTTCGCGCGGTGCGAGATCTGCGGGGCGGTGCCGCCCTTCATCGATTGCCAGGCGTGCGGCGCGAGCGTGATGAATCCCACGTTCTTCGGTTGAGGGAGGGGGAGTCTGTGCAGTCCGAGCGCTACGGCGACGAGTTCGAGCAGTACCTCACGGACGTCCTGCGCGACGAGGGGTCCCTCGATCGCCGCCGGCTCTTCGAGGAGTTTGTCCGGGGCGCAGTCTTCCACTGCAACCGGTGCCGGAAGAAGTTCGAGATGCGGGCGGCGGCTGGCGTCGAGGAAGACGACGAGATGCTCTGCCCGCGGTGCGCAAAGGAGAGAGAGGCGTGGAGGAACGTGCGTCCTTTCTGAGACGGGAGGGAGTTCAGTGGACACGACATGCTACGGCGACCACTTTGAGATGTATCTCAACGACCTCCTGCGCGATGAAGGATCCCTCGGGCGCCGTCAGCTGTTCGAGCAGTTCGTCCAGCGGGCGGTGTTCGACTGCAACCGCTGCCGTGAGGAGTTCGAGATGAGGTCGGTAGGCGGTGTCCAAGAAGACGACGCGGTGCTCTGCCCGCGATGCAGGAAGAAGACCTGATGATGTGGGAGGTCTCCGACCGACCGCAGATCCTCGAGCTGGGGTACGTCGTGGCGACACCCGGCGCTCTCCAGGCGCTTGAATCCGCGCGGCAGTCGGCCGACGAGTTCCTCGCCCGGCACGAGGCCGGGGACTGGGGCGAGGTGGGCGAGGCCGATCGGGATGAGAATGGATTGTCGCTCCGCGAAGGATTCCGCATCCTGTCGGCCTACACGCTACGGACGGGCGTGAAGATCTGGATCATCACGGAGGCGGACCGGAGCGCGACCACGGTCCTTCTCCCCGAGGAGTACTGACGTGGGCGCGACCACCTACCGGGATCTCTTCCAGCACGCGCTTGAGGAGTCGATCCGGGCCTACGGGGAAATCTCGCGGGTCGTCATCCTGGTCAGCGTCTACCAGGGCGCCGACCCCATCGCGCGGCAGTACGCGTTCGACGACTGGGTCGAGGGGACTTCGTTCTCCTGCGGCCTGTGCGGGAGGACCTTCACGCCGGACCCTGATGAGGTCGAAGAAGTATGCCGCCGTCTTCTGCGGGCGGTGCACGACGGGGGGCCGGCGATGACCACGGAGGGCCGGACGGGAACGAGAGTGCGGACGAAGACCTACAAGGTGTCCTTGCGGGTCGAGCAGCTCATCTATGCGGAGGACAAAGAGGAGGCCCTCGGAATCTTCTGGGATGACCTGATGCGAAATCTCGCAGAGGGAGAAGTCGCGATAGTGGGGGAAGTCGGATGAGGGGAGCGTCGACCGTGAACACGAACTGGCTCTCCGGCATCCGCTGCCCCAAGTGCGGGGCGCGGGAGCCGTTCTGGATCCAGGCGCGGGTCCACGCCCTGGTCTACGACGCCAAGATCGCGACCTACAAGGACGTGGAGTGGGACGATGACTTCTACATCTCCTGCGACGCGTGCAACCACATGGGCTTGGTCATCGACTTCCTCGGCGAGGAGAAGGGGCGATGAGACCCCGCTGCACCTTCCAGGACTTCTTCGACGACTATCTCAAGGAGCTCATCGGGATGGGCGGTGAGGCGTCCCGCGTGGTGGCCCTCGTCCACGTTCTGGAGGACGATGCGGACTCGCCGTCGCGGCAGGTGGAGTTCTGTGAGTGGCTCGCGAACGAGCTCTTCCTCTGCGAGCGTTGCGGGCACGAGTTCTCCGGGCGCCGGCTCGAGGTCAGGGAGAACGACCCCGTCGTCTGCCCGGCGTGCGCGAAGCGGGCCCGGTGATGGCCATGCGGGACGCGGAGGCGGTCGGGATCATCGAGGCCGCCATCGACTACATCCTGCTCATGCGCGAGTCGAGCGGGGAGGACAGTGGCGAGC
>JBOGJF010000877.1:0-2552 GCA_050747785.1 Vicinamibacteria bacterium | reverse complement strand
GGTAGACTCGACGAAGCGGTTTCCAGATATCGAGACGCGCTCAAGACTCGACCCGCGCACTTACCGACGCTCCTCTATCTGAGTAGCGTCCTTGCCTTCCGGGGTCATCTCCAGGAAGCGGCCACCTACTTGCGAAGAGCGGTAGAGATCGATCCCAAGAGCTTCGACGGGCGTCGTCAACTGGGAGAGGTTTTGTTGGAGCTGGGAGCCACGCGGGAGGCCATCATCCAGTTGCAATCGGCCCTTGAGCAACGGCCAAACGCGGGTCCGGTGCACGTTCAGCTTGCCGTGGCGTGGGCTCGCGTCGGTGACGACCAAGCCGCCTGGGAGCACGTAGAGCGGGCCCGGGAGCTCGGAGAGACGGCGCCGCCCGAGCTCGTGGAAGAACTGCGACGACGCGATCCAACCCGCCCGTAAAGGACCGATGGCGACCTACGGTGTGCGCGCAGAAGGTTTCGCGACCCGGAGCTAGTGGTGGCCGGTCCGCGCCTCGAGCTCCCTGCCGCGTGCTAGGGCCTGGGCTGCTAGCTGCGGCTGGCCTTGGCGATTGTAGATATCGGCCATGATGAAATGGCCCATGGGTGCAAATTCCGAGTCGGGGCTGAGCTCGAGTGCCCGGCGGGAAAGCGTCATGGCCTCCTCCAGGTTTTGTTCCATGTCGAGGTAGGTCTTGGCGAGGGCCAGGTATCCCAGCGCAAAGTATGGGTTCGCCTCGACGGCCTTCCGATAGGCCTCGAGTTGAGCCGTGCGGTTGCCCAAGTAGCCGTAGAGCTCACCGAGATTGTATCGGGCCCGGAAGCTGAACGGATGCAATTCAATCTCCTGCTGGTAGTTGGCAATTGCAGTCTGGAAGTCCCGTCGTTGCTCGGCAATCAGCGCCAGGTTGAAGTGCGCGTGAAGGACGTCGGGTTTCTCCTCGAGCGCGGCGCGGATTTCGCGCTCGGCGCCTTCGACATCTCCTTTCTTGATCGAGACGACGCCAAGCGCATTGCGGGCCGCCGCCATCTTTGGCTCTAGACGAAGCGCTTCTTGCAGCTGCTCGGTGGCTTCTTCAAGCTCACCCTTGTCGATGAGAATCTGCGCCGCCTCGTACCGAATCTGTGGATTCCTGGGGTCGAGCTCGATGAATCGCCGGTAGCCCACCAGCGCCTTGTCGTCCTCGCCAAGTTGTCGGTAGGAGTTCGCTAGATTGATCACCGCCAGGTAGTAATCGGGCTTGAGCTCCAGTGTCTTGGTGTATTGGTCGATGGCCCGCTCGAACTCCCGACGTTTGTAGTACTCGTTGCCCAGCATGAACCAGGCATCGATCACTTGTGGGTCTTGCTGGGTGATGCTTTGTAACGCTTTGATGGCGACGTCCGACTCCGCATCCTTGTGGGCCGCCTCGAGAGCGCTGGACATTAGATTGAAGAGCTCGATCTTGTCCTTCGGATCCGCGAGGGAAGAGCGGTCCTCTGGGCGCGCGGGTGCCGAGACGAAAGTGCCGACGTAGCCGAGCGCAGCCAAGCGGTCGCGTGTGTCGGGGTCGATTTCCACCGCGGGCTTCAGCTCGGGAGAAGACGCTTCCAGGCGTTCCTCGAGCTCCCGAAGCACGGTTGCCATGCCCTCGGCCGTCCCGAGTCGCTCCTGGTAAAGGTTGTTGAGCTCAGCCGGATCTTCCTCGATGTCGTACAGTTCGGGTCGCGGTGCGGCAACGTACTTGTAGCGTCCGACGCGAAGCGAGCGTAAATCGCCCCAGCCGAAGTGGAAGCGGGGGTACATCGCTTCCGAGTACGCGTGCAGACCGAGCCGGTCGACTTCGCCGGTCATCAGGGGAACGAGACTCGTCCCTTCCATGTTGTCGGGCGGCTCCAAGGTCAACAGATCCAGAATCGTGGGCAGGACGTCGACGCTGCGTACGACATCGGCGACCCGTCGTCCTCGCATCCGTTCGTAGGGGGCCCGGATCAGAAAGGGCACCCGAATCGCGGCCTCGTAGATGAAGAAACCATGTCTGGCCTCGCCGTGCTCGCCCAGGCTTTCACCGTGGTCGCCCATGATGACCACTACGGTTTTCTTGGTGAGGTCGCGGCTGTCCAGCCAATCGAGGATCCGGCCCACCTGGGAGTCGGTGAAAGCAACCTCCCCCACATAGCGGCGGTTGGCATATTGAGTGAGGAAAGGCTCCGGTGGAGTGTAGGGAGAGTGTGGGTCGAAGAAATGCACCCAGCCAAAGAAGCGGGAGGAGCTCACGTCCTCCAACCAGGCGAGAGCGTGGTCGGCGACTTCGTTTCCCGGACGGTCGATGCTTCCCAGAGAGATGCCCGTCCTTCCGGAAAGGTCGAAGTCGTCGAAATACGTGTCGAAACCTTGATCCACGCCCCACTTCGAGTCCAGAACGTAGGCGCCCACGAAACCGCCCGTTCGGAATCCGTTCTCTTTCAGAATCTCGGCCAGCGTGACCTGAGATTCGTCGAGAAAGAAGCCACCGTTGTCTCGGACGCCATGTGTTGGCGGGAACTTACTCGTGAAGATCGTCGAGTGGGCGGGCAGGGTTAAGGGCGCCGCCGAGA
>JBOGJF010000876.1:0-6470 GCA_050747785.1 Vicinamibacteria bacterium | reverse complement strand
GAACCGAGTGGAGATAGGAGAAGTACTCGATGGCGTCGGACTCGGCGATGCGAGGCGTCACCAGCACGAGCGCGCCGAGGAGGAGGACCGCTAGAAGAAGCTCGGCTCGGTCTCCAAGGGGTCCGGTAGACTTCAAGGTCCGACGCTCATCCGCGGGCGGTCGCTTCATCGTAGAGCGCCAGATACTTGTCGAGCGCCGATTCGGGCCGGAGCTCTTGCTCGATAAGGCGGAGCGTTTCCTCGGAGGTTCGCTTGGGGGACGCGAGCACGGCCAAGATCGAGCTCGCCAGGGCGGACGCATTCTGCAACGGAACGACGCTCACGTCCTTCGGGAACAACTCCTTCAATTCCGAGCCACCCGGATTGGCCGCGGTGACCACCGGGGTGCCGCAGGCTAGCGACTCGGCCGCCACGGTAGGAAAGGCCTCGAGGATGGAGGGGAGGACGAAGAGATCCGCCGCCGCGTAGTAGCGGGGCAGCTCCCGATGGTCGACGCCTCCCAACAAGCGAACCGCCGCTCCCAAGCCGAGCCTTTCGACCAGCGCGGCCAGCTCGGCGCGGGACTCCCCCTCACCGGCTATCCATAGTCTTGCGTTCGGGCACCGCTCGCGAATCTCGGACATCGCCTCGACCAGGTAGCGCTGCCCGGCCAACGGGTGGAGTCTCTTCACGTTGATCAAGAGAGGTCCCGCGTCCACTCCCAGACTCACCCGCGCCCGAGCCCGCGCCTCGGAGTCCAGCACACGAAAGCGCCGATCCACGGGGGGGTAGACGACAGAATACTCCTTCGGCGCGACGCCCAGATCGAGCGAGCGTTCGAGAAGGAGACGGCTGTAGTACGTCACGTGCGCTGCGTGGCGATTCATCCATAGGAACGGATCGAAGAACCGCTTTCTGCGATAGTGCCAGATCTCGGTTCCGTAATGGGTGAGAATGAAGGGCCGCCCGCGCGAGCGGGCGATCGCGGCCGACACCTGGTTCATCAACGTGTTGCTGTGCACGTGGACGACATCGGCCCGCGAAATGGGCCCGGTCGCCTTGCGAAGGACCTCGCCGACCGTCACGAGCTGCGAGAGGCGGAGACGCCTCGCCGCCCCGCTCCGCGGACGGCGAATATAAACGACGCCCGGTTTCGAGTCCGCCCCAGCCTGCCGCGGCGTGAGAGCAACGTAGCTCACCTCGTGCCCACGCGCCAGAAGCCCCTCCCCGAGCAGCTCGGGGAGGAGCGCATTGGCGGCGAGGTCCGGCGGGAGGTGCGGGGTTACCATACAAACTCTCAAGCCCGCGCCCTCGCGGCCCATTCGTCGTGGAACTCCCCGAACGTCCTGCCCTCTACCCCTCGTTCAGCCAGAAAGCCGAGAAGCGCTTCCAGGTTTTCGTAGAACGCCTCGACGTCCTCGGCCGTGCGATTGTAGGGGCTTCCTCCGGGAATCAACTCGCTCGAGTGAAAAATAATGTTGGCGACCGGGATGTCTCGTCTTAAGAGATGGTCGGCAAGCCAGAGCATATCTTCCTTCGTCGAGTACGAAGGCCTGAGCCAAACCGGCCGCACCACCCCGAGAAGGCGCAACGCCCGCCGGAACGTGTAAGCGGGCGTGAAATCCGCGTACGCTCTTTGGAGCGGTGCCGGAAGCCGTCGGTTCAACGCACTCGAGACCGGAATCTCGAGCAGACGGCTCTCGCCCGCACGAACGGGGTCCTCGGCGCTCACGAAATACGGTTCGAGGGGCGCCCCCGCGAACGACGGCCCGCCTTTCGTTCGCTCGTTGAAGAAGGGATCGACGCTCGAGTCGACCCGATACCCATCCGCCTCGAGGAGCTCCACGTGCCACCCGGCAAATCCATTACGTCCGGACCGGTAAGAAACCGGACGTTCTCCCGTGACCTCCTGAACCGCTTTGGTCAGGGCACCGAGCTGAGCGTGAAACTGGTCTCGGGTGAGATTGAGTGGAAATAGGTGATCGTTCACGGCAGGCGGCGTCGTCCACGGGTGATGATGGGAGCCAATCTCGCAGCGTCCCTTTCTCGCCAGATCGCGCAATATGGCACTGCTCTCTCCGCCGCACGCCACTTCATAAGTGACGAGGTAGGTCGGCCGCACCCCATACCGGTCGCAGAGCGCTTGCAGTCTTGGCAGCTCGAGGACGTTTCGAAGCGTCAGGCGCTCGCGGCCGGTAAGGCTCCACTGGTCATCGGCCTCGGTATCGACCCCCATCAGGACTCGGGTCATCCGTGCCGGTCCTGATCGGAATCTCCGAACGTCACGTGCCAGCGCGACGTGTCGCGGAAGAACGCCTCGTCCGCGTATTCGCTGCGAATTCGCAAGCAGAATTGCATGGGGCTTCCGATCTCGAAGAAGCCTTTGTGGCGCAATCGACGCGCAATCCGTTGATCGAGCATGAAGGCCTGGAGTCGTGCTACCTGTCGCGCTCGTCCCCATTCGGTGGCTCGATCGATAAGCGCGTCCAAGATGTCTCGATCCTCGGGGTGCGCGAAGAGCTCGACGACCAAGCCGATCCGCACGCCGCTCGGTTCCGACGCGCGAAGGACCACGAATCCCGCGACGTCGTTGCCGCTAAGAGCCTGGAAGATCTCATAGGCAACGTGCGGGGCACGATGGTATTTCCACTCGAGGTACGCCGCGGTGCGCTCGGCCACGAAGTCGAACCCCTTGGAAGCGCGGTCCCACAGTCGATCGAAGCCCCCGCCGAAAGGCACCTCCAACTCGCGAACCTCGATGGGCGCCTGTGACTTTGCCGAGGTGCGAGCCGGGAAGGCCGCGCCCAGAGCCAGCTTGGCGAAGGGAGACATCACCATGGCCGGCACCTGTCCTACTCTTCGGGCCAAGAGTTTTGTGGGATCCAAGATGCGCGTGTAGCAGGGTACCGGACCCACGTCTTTCCATTGAAGCTTTTGAAATAGCGTGTAAGACGCCGAGGAAAGCCCGAGCCCGAGGGATGCCTCGACCTGCCGATCCCAATACAAGAAAAGGCGCGAGCCGATACCTTTTCGCTGGATCGAAGGCCGTACCATGACGTCCATTCCCCAAGAAGCCCGCACGACGTGGTCTCTTACCTTGAGACGCACCGGCATCGTCGCGTATTGCCCCAGGACATCGCCGTTCTCCTTGGCGACCCAGATCTCGGGACCCTCGTCCGGACAGTGAGGGTTGTCCTCGTATTGCCATCGCCACCGCTCACGATTGAGTCGCGCCTCCTCGGCCCCGAAGACCTCGGCGTACATGCGCTCGAGGGCCGGCTCATCCTGGGGGCGCCTTCGATCGATGACGATGGTGTCCCGGGCGCTCGGGGCGGATGCGTTCTTGAGGCTCATCTTCCGAAGCCCTGGATGTTAGCACACGGTCCAGCGAGCCGCACGTAAGCCACGGTAAAAAGGCGTGATAGCGGTTTCTAGCGTTTGCCGGTCGGGCGCCACCCAAGTAAAGATTCGCAATCTGATAAGCTGTCGGGCGATGAACTGCCTCGTCGGCTGCCTCGCGCTCGTGACGCCGCGGCTCGCCCTGGCGTTGGTGTTCCTCTTCAGCAGCTACTTGGGTCGCGCCTACGAGACCTTGCTCTGGCCTCTACTGGGTTTCTTCTTCATGCCTCTGACGACGCTCGCCTACGCTTGGGCCGTGAACACGAACGCCACCGTAACGGGAATCTATTTGGTGGTCGTGGTGATCGCCGTGCTCCTGGATCTGGGGTTGGTGGGGACGGGTGCGCGCTCACGCCGGCGGCGCGAGTGATAAGCAGGCTGGCGCAGTCAGCTGTTGGCCGCCAAACTAGGCGGTTGCTCGGACTGGAGTTCGTCAGGCGGGTCCGCAAGCACTTGTTGGCCGTCAAATTGCGTGGTTGCTGAATCGGAGCCCGCCAGACGGCGGTGGGGCCCCGCCGCCTGGCGAGTTTGCGTTTGGCAATCACCTCGTTTGGCGGCCTACCGCAACTGCCTATTGATTCTCCAGAATCGGCACGCCCAACACGACCGAGGCCAAGATCGAAGCCGCCGTGAGCGCCACACAGACCAGAGCCAGGATGAGATGGTCGCCTCTTTCCGGCAGGAGAGGATTCAGGACACGACCCGCGAGATAGCCCCCCAGGAAGCCTCCGGCGTGCCCGTAGTTGTCGACCCTGGGAATGACTAGTCCAAAGATGAAGAGAATCACCGCGTAGCCCAGCGCCTGTCGCCCCAGTTGATTCGCAAGGCCTCGCCTCCCGGAGTAGACCAGCGCACCCAGAAGCCCAAAGATCGGAGCGGAAGCGCCGACCGTGAAGGCAGCGCCTCGAAACAACGCTATTGGAAAGTCTGCGAGATAGTACCCGGCCAGACTGCTCAGAAGAAAGCCCGCGATCGAGGAGACGGTATAGACGATGACCAGCCGCGCCGGTCCGTAGGCTTCCGCGGTCGCCGGGGCGAGCTGACGCACCCACATCATGTTGAAGGCGATGTGGATCACGCCTCCGTGAAGCCAGGCCGCGCTCAGAACCGTCCACCACCTTCCGTACTCGAAGACGGGAACGGCGCCGCTCGCCCCGAAGAGAAACAGTGCTCGGATGCTCGGCGAGAGCGCGGTGAGCATCTCTCCCCGGCCAACGTCTTGGAGATCGATCAGAAGGGCCAGGACATAGAGACCGATGCATCCGCCGAGAACGATGTTCGTGAAGCCGAGGTCCATTCCCAAACGACGTAGCGCCGGCGCGAAACCCCAGAGCCCCGGATGCCAACGCCCGCAGGTCATGCATCGCTCGTCGTTGATGCCGACCAAGGCGCCGCACCCGGCGCAAAGAACGGAGCCCGATTTCTGAGACTTCCACATCGTCGCCATCCATTATGGTCTAAGATGAGCGCGATGTCAGAGTCTCCGGCCTCCACGATGATCGTCGCGGCGGGTGTGGTCTCGTTGAACGAGAAAATCCTCGTCGCTCGTCGCAAGGCTGGCGCTCATCTTGAGGGGCTCTGGGAGTTTCCGGGAGGCAAGCTCCAAAGAGACGAGTCTCCCGAAGAGTGCCTGGTCCGCGAGTTCGAGGAAGAGCTAGGCGTTCGGGTTCGAGCGGGTAGGGTTCTGGAGGTGATCCACCATCGCTACCCAGATCGCACCGTGTTGCTTCTCTTCTATGCCTGCGAGCTCATCGAGGGAAAGCCCCGGGCGCTCGGTTGCGAGGAGATTCGATGGCTGGACCGCGATGAGCTCGAGACCCTCGAGTGGGTGCCGGCGGACCTTCCCTTCGTCCGGCGCCTCGCCGCCGGGAGCCCCGCGTCACGCTCATGACGTCACGACGCGTCTGGGCAGCGAGGGATGGATGCGCGCGAGCGTTTCGTAGGAGATCGTGCCCGATTTCTCGGCAAGCTCTTCCACTCGGATCTCGGCATCCCCCTGCCGCCCAATCAAAACCGCTTCCTCGTCCTCGGCAGCGTCGGTGGCGGTAACATCCAAGACAATCATGTTCATCGCCACGCGCCCCACGATCGGCGCCGGCTGCCCGCGCACTAACGCCCTCCCGGTATTAGAGAGCTGCCGATCGAGCCCGTCGTAGTAGCCGACCGGAATCACCGCGACGCGCATGGGACGACGCACCTGGTAAGTAAGGCCGTAGCCGATGAACTCACCCGCGGTCACATCCTTCACCTGCGCGATGCGCGCCTTCCAGGCAAGAACGGGCTGCAGGTCGATTTCCTTGCCCCGCCCCCGCGCCGCGAGCCGTGTTTCCCGAGAGGGCCACACGCCGTAGGCACCGATCCCGACGCGTACCATGCTGAAATGGATCTCGGGATAGAGCAGCACCCCCGCCGTCGCGCCGGCGTGCACGAAGCGTGGCTCCACGCCGACTCGCTCCGCGATCTCGATCCCGTCGCGAAACCGCTGGAGTTGAAGCTTTGCAAAGGAAGCGTCGAGCGTGTCCTCGATGTTGGCGAAATGCGTGTAGAGCCCTTCGACCTCCAGACCGGGCAGGTTGCGAATCTCGCTCAGGAAGCCCGCGAGGTCGGTGACCCGGATCCCGAGACGGTTCGTACCCGTTTCCACCTTGATGTGAACACGTGCTGGCCTCTTCGCCTCGCGAGCCGCCTGGGACAGGCTCTGCGCCGCGTCGAGGCGGAAAACCACTTGGCGAAACCCGTGATCGACGACCTCGCGCGACCGTGCGGGTGGCGTATATCCCAAGATGGCGATCGGATTTTCGATACCGAGACGTGCCAGGGCAAGCGCCTCTTCTAGAGCGTTCACACCGAGCCAGTCGGCGCGAGGAGCCACGATGGGCGCGATCTCTTCCAAACCGTGGCCATAGGCGTTGGCCTTCACCACGATCATCATGGCGCTCTTCGAATCGATCACGTTGCGAATAGCCGCCAAATTGGACTCGAGGCGTCCACGATCGATCTCGACCCAGGAGAGCGGTGTCATTTTCGATGAGGATACACTCGATCGCACGCCGCTAACCTCGCGACGACCAGGGCGAAGATTGAGCCCGCAC
>JBOGJF010000875.1:0-15504 GCA_050747785.1 Vicinamibacteria bacterium | reverse complement strand
ACGAGCGCGCGCACGCCGTGGAGCGCGACCTTCAGGTTCTCGGCCTCGACCCACTTGCGCTGCTCGACCTCGCGCCGTCGCTCGAACTCGCCAGGGGACGCTTCGCCTTCGAGGAGCTTAGGTTCGGTCATGCTCGCACTCCCGTCACGGTCGGCAGACCGCATTCCATCCGCATCACTTCGACACCGTGCCGACGACGTTGCGCGTCGCGGTACGCCTCGAGCCTCTTCTTCCATCTCGGTTCTTCGGCGAGGACGAGGAGCGCGGTCTCCATCACGTGCGGAGTCACGTGCCAGACGGAGAAGACGCGCTCGCCATCGAGCCGCATCTCCCAGCGCGACGGCAAGCCGTGGTAGTTCGTCTCGACGTCGCCCCAGTCGATGTCCAGGCGGTCTTCGTACGTGTGGCGGTCTAGGAGCGCGTAGTGCTTGGGCGGGTGCTTCCGCTTCTTGTCGAAGTCGTTGAAGAACCCCGCGACGTAGATGCCGTTCGAGCCCCCGCCGTACAAGATGCTCTCGCCCCTGAACTCCTTCTCGCCCTGCTTGCAGTCGCACGTCATGCGCACGGGCCCGAAGATCCGCTCGAACTCGTACGCCTCCTCGCGCGTCGCGATGTAGACGGACTGCGTGTACGAGATACGGACCGACACGCCCAGCAGGTCCACGACCTGTTGGTAGCGCCCTTTGCCGAGAGCCAGCGCGGTGCGCGTCCACGGCACCGACGCGTAGTAGTAGAAGCGGTCGTTGCGCCGCTCGAGCGCCTTCTCTCCGTGGATCGGACAGGTCGGCGCGACGTCTCCTCCGCAATAGCAGATGAGCTCTTCCATGGCGTTCACCGGATCGCGAACCGACCCCAGCGACTGGGGTTCGAGGAATTCTGCGAGACGAGATGGGCCCATTCGTGCTCGGGCCACGCGTGATGGAGCGCGGCGAGCAGCAGGCGGGTCGTCTCGGTGCCGTCGTCCGTGTCCGCGTCGGCGATCATCTTCGCGAGCACCGCGGCCACAGCGTTGTTCGGACCTTTTGCGGCTTGCCACTTCTCGAGGATGCCGGTCATCTGCTCCTTGTACTTGTCGGAGATCGCTTGCAGCTTCGCGCGATACTCCTCGTTGTAGATGCGCTCGCGGTCTATGTCCTCTTCGAGTCTCGTGCGCAGAGACTCGATGAGTACACGGCGCTCCGCGCTCACCCGATCGTGCTCCCGGGCCGTTGACATGAGCTCGTCCGAGAGCGCCTTTGTCCGATCGGTCGCTTCGGCCTGCTTGTCGAGTGCGTCCGCGAGCCGGCCCTGCCGGACCGTCTGGAGGAAGAGCAACAGCGTCCACGTCGCGAGGACGACGCAGAAGAAGATCGTGAGCGTGCCCACGTGCCTACTCGCTCACGTTCTTGATGCACTGCTCGATCATCGCTCGCCGGTTCTTCTCGTCCGCTTCCATCTGCTTCGCGCGTTCGCGCTCCGCCCACGTCAACTCGTCGGCGTCGGCCCACGCGTCGATCCAGTCGATCGCCGTGTCGTGCGGGACGCCCTTGCCCAGGAGCCAGCCCAACGCGAAGTCGAATCCGTTGAGCAGGTGGAGGCTGTCGACCTCGTCTTGGACCCGCTGCATCTCTCGGAGCGCCTCGTCACGTTCCATCGCTGCCTCCTGCGAGCATGCGCTTCGCGTCCTCGGCGGCAGTGGCGAACGCGCGAATGCTCGCGTACTCGTCGCGCGCGCCCTGCCGGCGACTACACGATCGCGACACGTTCTGCGGACACGTCGCCGCGTAGTAGCCGCGACCGTGGCCCCCGACGCGCACGTAGTGGATCGCGCGGCCGCAGGCCACGCACGGCTTTTTCGCCTTCTTCGCGCGCTCGAGGAGCTCCTCGGGCAGATCCGGAAAGTCGATCCGCGCTTGCCCCTTGTCGTGGAGCGCCAGTCCGACCCGCAGGTACGGCGCGAGCTCGCGGAAGAGCGGTTGATCGAGCAGGCTCGCGCTCTCCGTCAAGCGTCGTTCACGCTGCAGCAGCCAGAACTCGACGCACCAGCACACGAACACTATGGCCAGAGCGAGACCGATGAAGATGTACCCGCCGGTCGTCACGCGATCCTCCCGGCGTCGAGGTCGAGTTGGACGTTCGTCGCCCGAGCCGGCAACAGATCCCGCAGGTACTGCTGGGAGAGATCGCAGAGGACGGCGCGGCGTCCGAACCGGATCGCGACGCGGCCGACGGTGCCGGTTCCCGCGAACGGATCGAGCACCACGCCGCCCGGCCTCGAGCTCGCGCGGATCGGTCGCTCGACGAGCTCCTCGGGGAAGGTCGCGAAGTGCGCGCCCGCGTACGGCTTCGTCGGGATCGTCCAGACCGATCGCACGTGTCGCGTGTCCTTGTACGACCAGACTTCTTCGGAGTTTCGGAGATCCTTGCCGTCGGGGCGTCCGACGTCACGGCGGAATCCGTTGCCGCTCGCGCGATCCGACACCGACGGTTCCTTCATCGCCTCCTCGTCGCAGAAGTAGATCTCGGACTTCGAGAGCATGAAGAGGTACTCGTGCGATCGGATCGGGCGGTCCTTCACCGACTCGGGCATCGGATTCGTCTTGTGCCAGATCGTGTCGGAGCGCAGCCACCACCCGTCCGCACGCAGCGCGAACGCCACCATCCACGGGATGCCGACGAGGTCCTTGGGCTTGAGGTCGTCGCCGCCGCGGTGTCGGTGCTCGATCGAGACGACCCGATCGGGGCGCGGACCTTTGCGGTTCGGCGGCTTGCGCCCCGGCCTCTTCCCGAGCGGCGACGTCTGCCGGGTGTAGCCCTGCTGGCCGCGAGTCCCCTCGAGCTTCGGGCCCTTGTGGTCCGGACGCGCGTTGCCGGGCGGCGCGGCGCAGTAGCAGTCGCCGAGGTTGAGCCAGAGCGTGCCGTCGGACCGCAAGACTCGATGCACCTCGCGGAAGATCTCGCGCATGTGCGTCACGTACAGGGCGGGGGTCGGCTCGAGACCGAGGCATCCGCGCCACGCGCCGCAGTCGACGCACTCGTCACCCGCCGGCGGAGTCTCGACCCAGTTGTCGCCGAAGTCGGCGCGCGAGCTGAACTGCTCCTCGCCGCGCCCATTGCTCGTGTGCTGCCACCGACGCTTCGATCCGTCCGCGTACCGATCGCCCGGGCCGTCGCGATCGATCCCCTTCCACACGTGCTCGTGCGCGGCGTCTCCGCCGAACATCGTCGGACGTACGCCGTCGTACGACCGCAGGCCCCAGTACGGTGGGCTCGTGACGACGCAGTCCACCGACCCGCTCGCGAGCGGGAGCGCGACCGCGTCAGACCTCAGGGCCACGATCACACCGAGCCTCCGGCCACACTCGCCTCACTCTCCCCCCCGCGCTTCCCGGGGGGACCTACGCGATGCCGAATCACGTGGACGCTCCTGATGGGCGCGAGAGGGAGAGGGAGAAGAGCGTGGGCGATCGGCATCGCGAGAACACGCGTAGCACGTGCGTTTTCAGGTGTCAAGCAACACGCCGACCGCAGCGCGCGCACCGGATGCCGTGCTTGGCGTAGCGAGAGGTGCCGCGATGGTTACAGCGCGATCGGCGGCGCTCCTTCTTCGGCGCCGTACCGAAGAGTCGATCGCGATCACGAGAGACGGTGACCTTCACGGGACCGGACCTCGGCACTTGGATCCCGAGCACGACGTCGGAGACGCGCAGCCACCAGACGCGCGTGTCCATTTGCTCGAGGTGCAACCAGTCGTCGACGACGAGCTCGTCGAACACGTACTCGCCGACGCCACGCGAGATCTTGTGCGCGTGCGGCTCTCCGCGAGGGACCTGCTCGAGCTCCCGTACGTGGTGGTGAGTCGCGAAGGTGAGGTCTTCCCCGTTCGGCTTGACCGCGCTCATCCGCCAACTCGCCCCGGGCTTCTTTCGCATCCGTGCGGAGCGCTGCTCGAGGCGTCGCTTCCACGACGCGAGCGATTCGCTGGAGCGCCGGTGCATGGTCTTCTTCTTGATCTGCAGCATCGTTCCTCCTCTGCTCATCGGAGCGTTCGCTCCACATAGAGGTGCTTACACTTCGGACACGCGACCTGCCCGGCCCACCCGCTGAACCGACAGCCGCATCGGAGGCACCGGTAGTCCGCGCGAAGGAAGTTCATGTCCTTCTGGCAGCCGCTCGAGCGCGCGTGGTGCATGTTGCACTTCGCGCAGTACTCGCACTCCGATCCGCGACCGACTCCGCGACAGAGCTCGCAACTCATGACCCATCGGTGAGCGTTCTGCAGGTCGGCGCGTGTCCCGACAGCGGCTTGCCGCACGCGATGCACGTCGGCGCCTCGAACGGCTCGCGGGCGATGCACGCTGGACAGATCGCCCAGACGTCCGACGCGCCGAGCTCGTAGCGGCGGAGCTCGTACCCGTCGGGGAGGTGCATCTGGAAACCGCCCTCGTCCTTGATCGAGAGCGCCATCGGATCGGCGCGACCGCACGCGGAGCAGACGACGAAGCAGGCGTGGATCACCGGTTTCTCTGCATCTCGGAGATCTTCGCGAGCGCGGCGGTGAGTTGCTCGAGCGCCGCCGCGTACGCGTGCTTCAGCTGCTTCAGTTCCTGGAAGAGGGACTCGACGCGATCGACCGATCCGTAGCGCGTCGCATAGGTGCTCAGCTGCGTCTGCAGCGCAGCGACCACCTTTGTGTGTCGAGCCGTTGCATTCGCTGCCTCGACCCGAACGCGCCTCGACTCCAGACGGGACACGTCGAGGTCGCTCTGCGTCGTGGCCAGGTCCCTCCGTAGTTGCCCGATCTCCATCTCGAGCGCGGCGATGCCCGGAGCTTTGTCCTCCGGAGGCGACCGGTACGGGCTAGTCATGCGGTTCTCCTGTCCACCGGGTGCTCGTAGTACTTGCGACCCGTGGGCCTCGTGATCGTCAACCGCTCGCGCGTGCGCGTGACGGCCACGTAGCGGATCCGGTTCTCCGACTCCCAGTCTCCACGGCGGTAGTCCTCGTCGACCGATGTGGTGTGATCGGGGAGGAGCACGACGTGCTCGTGCTCGCGGCCCTTCGACGCGTGGATCGTCATGAGCCGGATCTTCGCTCCAGGGATCTCGCCGTGCTTGTCGAGCAGCGTCTGGAAGTACGTGCGGAAGCGCTCGTCGAGGCGCAGGAGCGGCCTCGTTGGATGGAGCGTGAGCGCTCGGAGTAGGGGCTCGAAGCCGACCGTCGTCGCCACGGCGGGCACGTCCAGAAACCCGCGCATCTCGAGCACGCGGGCGCGCGCGCCGTAGTCCACGAGGCTCGAGCCGCGGACCGGGACCGCGGTGAGCAGCGCGGCGACGTCGCGGCTGTCGATCCGGGTCATGCCCTTGTGGATCGCGTGCGCGGTGCGCACGGCGCGCACCGTCTCGGTGTTGCCGAGCGGATTCGGTCCTGCGCCGCCGCCCTCGACGAGGTACGGACGGCCGGTGTCGAAGAGGTGCCAGCTCGCGTGCCGCAGAAACGCGCGGTTGCGCGCGAGCACGAACGCGCCGACGTCGCCGATGGCGTCGAGCGCCTCTCCCATCGCCATCCCCGTGCCGACGGTGCCGTCGCGGGGCGCCGGCAGGTACGCTGATGCGATCCGTGCGCGGTTCCACGCGATGATCCGACTCGAGATCGCGTGCGCGAGGACCGGCACGCGGTGCGACTGTCGCAAAAGCGTCGTCGCCGACGTCTTCGCGAGCGAGAGCATCCACGCGGGGTCGGCGCCCTTGAAGTTGTAGACGGCCTGATCCGGATCGCCGGCGACGTAGACGCGCTCGCAGGCCTCCGTCCAGATCCGGACCGCGGCGATCTCGAGCGGGGAGAGGTCCTGCGCCTCGTCGATGAGCGCCACGTCGATGCTGGGCGCGAGCTGCCGCTCGACGACGCGCTCGACCATGTCGGTGAAGTCGAGCAGGTCGTGCGTGCGGCGGAACTCGTCGAACCGGTACGCGAACTGGAAGAGCTTCAGGCGATCGACGCGCATCGGCGCCTTCACCGCGGTCGCTTCGAGACCGAGGCGGCGCGATCGTCCCCACGAGTACACCCAGCGCAGTCCGTCGTCGGGCGTGCGCGCCGGCGCTTCGAGGGGCGCGCCGATCTCGTCCTGCTCCACGTCCGAGAAGTCGTAGCCGTACTTCTTGGCGAACTCGTTCCATCGCTCGTCCATCATGATCGACGCCGGCGCGATCTTGAGGAGCCGGTACGCCGCGGAGTGAACGGTCCGGCACCACGGCATGTCGTCCTCGTGGAGCCCGAGCTCGGTGCCGACGCGCGTGAGGGCCTCGAGGCGCGCGGCCCTCGTGAACGAGAGGAACGCGATCCTCTCGGGCCGCACGCCGCGATCGATCTCCGATCGCAGGACCCTCAGGAGCTCGGTCGTCTTGCCGGTCCCCGGCGGTCCGACGATGAGCCTCCAGGTCGTGGTCATGGGCGCGCACCGACATGTAGGGAAAGTTTGTCTACTACGCGCGCGCGCGAGGCTATACCCACCCGTGGTGGCAATCCGTATACGTATGCGCGTGTCAATGCAAAGTTCTCATGCCAACGAGTAGTTACGCGGACTATACTTTTATACACAGAATACGTCCTCCTAGAGCTCCGCCACCACTGGTGGCGAAGCCCCTCGCGCGCGCGCGTAGTAGTCAAAGTGGCAGGTCGAAGGTCTCATCGGGGTCTTCCGGGGTCGGAGGTGTAGGTTCGGGTCGGTCTTCTGGCGCCGATGGGGGAGCAACACCTACAGGGGCGACCTCGTGCCCGTTGCCGCCATGGGTCGCCGGCGGAGCCTCCTCGGAGCCGTCCACGTTCATGCCCACCGGCGCCCTCCACACCCGGATCGCCTTGAAGCCCGTCTGCGGCGGGTCCCGGTGGAGGTTCACGACGACGTAGTCGAACCCCAGGATGCGCAGGTGGTCGCAGACCTCGTGCGATCCGATCCGCCCGTCCAGCTCGCGCGCGATCCGCACGGCCGCGATCGACTTGAAGCAGAACCGCCCGTCGTGGACGATCCCCTTGCCGCTCTCGAGGTCGAGGATCCCGTCGCCGACCGCGAGGCCCTCGAGCCCGCGGCTCACGTGATCGCGCACGAGGATCTCGGGGCTCGCGTCGGGCGGCTGCTGGACCGTCGTCGCCTTCGCGAGCCAGCTGTCGACGAGCTCGTCCCATGCCTCCGGGCTCTTCGGCAGACGCAGCGGGACGCGACGGACCGCCGTGATGAACCGTAGCTTGAACCGCGTCGCGCTCGAGAGCTCCGCTGCGCTCCACTGGTACTCCTTGCCGTCGATCGTGAGCCAGTACCTGGGCGGATCGGAATCCGCGATGAGGACCTTGTCGACGCGGAAATTCGGGAGGTGCTCGTCCTGCGCCGGCGGCGGCCCCTTCGTCGCCTTCTTGATCGCCACGGCGAGATCGCGGGTGCGCGGGACATCGCTCGGTGCGTAGAGCGCGACGGTGCGAGCGATGTCGGTGAGCTCCTTCGGGAGCAGCGGCGGCACGCAGCGACGGTTCTCTGCGACGAGCGCCGCCTCGATCGTCTCTTGCTCCGCTCCTCCACGCCGCATCGTCGCAGCCAGCGCGGAGAGCATCTGCTGGCGCGCCATACCGACGTGCTGCGCCTTTGTCTCGATCTCGCGCTCGCGCTGCGCCTGCATCTGCTCACGAGCGAGGGCGCGGCTCTCCTTGTTGATCGCTTCCATGACCGCGGCCTGGACGAGCTCGCCGGCGTCGTCGATCCCGATCGATCCTAAGTGCCTCGAGGCAATATCCTGCACCTCCCACACGAACGCCGCGGTCCGCATGTCGTGGGGCCAGATCGCCAGGAGCTCCGCGAGGCGGCCCAGCACCTCCTCGACCGCGGCTTCGGTGGCGCCGCTATGGAGGTCGAGGACCTTCGAGGCGTGGATGACGGCGTTCTGGCGCTCGATGTCCTCGATCGACAGAAACCAGCTGGTCGAGACGGCGCAGTCGTGCTTCCACCCCTGCCGCCCGAACCGACCGCAATCGAGACACCGCTGGTAGGTCTTACCGTTCCAGCGAATGTCCTCGAACCGCACCGCCTAGGACCTTGTCGCGAGGCTAGAAGGCTTGCATCGGCTGACGCGTTGACCGACCTCGTGACCCGTGATACGGACCCTAGCCATGCGGCCTCCGCATCCCCCTCGACGATTTCCGCGTCCCGGCGTCGTCGAGGGGGTTCGTATTTTTCGCTGATCGTTCCACGCACTACCCCGGGCGCGGACCTTCCGCCCTACACCAACGAATACCGCGCCGTCAACTTCTAGATCTCCGACACCGCCTCCAGAGAGGATCGGTCGGACAGACCATCCGGCCGTGCGCCGGGCAGTCCGCCGTCACGCACCAGTAGCGACGATGGCGCCGCACGAGCTCGCCGCATCGCCGACACCTACGCGCCCGGCGGTTCAACTTCCACGTCCGGGCCGTACCAGACCGTCGTTCCCAGGTGCTCGTCGATGCACACGATCCACCACGCCCACGCGTGCTCCCAGACGGCGCCGTTCGCTGCGCGTCGCGCGGCCGCCTTCGACTCGTAGCGTGCCGGGACGCCGTTCGCCTCATCATTGGCCATGAACATGAGCACGTCGTTCCGTGGGTTCTCGAGAATCACGACCCACGGCCCCGTCCTCGATGGCGGCTGCCGAGCGAGCGCGAGATCGGCTAGACGCTCGCGCTACGCGCTTGAACGCCGCCTCCTCTCGCTCGAGCGCGTCGATCAAGACGGCCTCTGCTAGACGAGAATCAACATCGCGTGAGCCGAACGTCAGCTTACGCGCCGCCTCCTTCATCGCCGCCGTCAGGCGCTGCACGACGCCGCCGAGCCGACCGACCTCATCCTGCCGCTCTCGGACGCTCTGCCAGCGACGGCTGTGGGCGTAGATCGCGCCGACGAAAAACCCCCAGCACTTGTCACCCAGGGTGCTGCCGTCGCTCTTGTGCGTGATCTGCGCACCGAGCAGCGCGAGCGTGTGCAGAATGTCTTCCTTGACCAGCTGGTAGCCGTTGCGTTTCTCGTCCATCGCCGCCTCCTAGCTGAACTCGTGGTCCACGATGCGATACCCCTCGGCATCGACGCCGCGCTGCTCGAGCGCCTTGAAGTCGCGCTTGGCCTCGACCATCTTCCAGAAGTCCTCCGGCGTGATGGGGCGGTCGGAGCTGTCGTAGAGACCGTCAGGCGTCGCCTCGATGCGCTTGCGCCAGTCCGCCGCCGACGAGATCCCCTCGTCGGGATAGACGCGGAAGAGAAACTGCCAGCCGACGCTGCTCTTGCCGACGTGCCGTCGGTCCTCGTGTCCGCACCCACACCGCTTCTCAAGCAGGTAGTAAGTTCGTGCCCATCAGCGCTCCTCATAGCGCGGCGTGATCCCGTACTTCAGGATGACGGCCTGGACCTCGAGGCCGCTCGGATGCTCGATGTCCGAGACGTACCCGAACGCCGGCACGTTGCCCGTCCGCGTGAGCCATTCCTGGATGACGCCGTCCACGGCCTTGCCGAGCGCGTCGATGTCGGCGTCCGACGCGTCCGGCCAATCCTCCGCGGCCTCTCCGCACTCGTCCTGGGCGTTCAGTGCCATGGACTCGAGGAGAAATTCGCCGTCGGTGTAGATGTAGTTGTAGAGGTCCAACCGACCGATCTGCACCGAGTCTTGCGCCGCGCGCGTGAACTGCTCCGGGTCTCTTGCAGGTCCGTCGCCGAGAACGAGAGGAACGATACCGTTGTAGTGCGCCGCGTAGAACGCCACGGCCTGCCGGATCGCGTCCTCTCGGCTGTCGGCACGCTCGTAGCGCTCGCGGTTCTCGACGTTCCAGCACCAGGGACGCTTGTCAACGCTCTCTCCTTCGCACCGGGGCCGCTTGTCGACGCTCTCTCCTTCGCTCATGTCGTCTTCTCCGTTCGCGTCAGGCCGAGCGCTCGCGCCATCTGCTTGACGACCACGACGAAGAGATCGTCCTTCGCCTTCTGCTCGTCCGAGAGCTCGTCGTAGGGGACGAAGCAGGGATGCTCCTTCGTCTCTGGATTCTTGACCGGCCCGTACCGCCAACCCGTTCGAAGCTTCTCCCGGAGCCAGTTCTCGTGCGACTCGCGAGGAAAAGTGGTGCCCGCGAGGACGCCGGCAACCCCGAGCGCGCTCGTGATCTGCCAGTCCGGCGCGCTGTCCCATGGCGGCTGACTGTCGTCGCCGAGTGCCAGGCAATACGCGCGGTTCACCTCATGCGCCGCTCGGGCGCACGCCTCGAGCTTCTGCCGTTCGGTCATGTCGTCTTTCTCCTCTCTTCAGCGTTCGTTTCGTACTTCGACGAGCCAAGCGCCCACCGCCTCGACGCGGACGATCGCGATGGCTTCGCTCCGTCCTGGGTCACGCAAGACGATGAGACGTCCGTAGATATCCTGGTCGCTACAGATCGGATCACGCGGCGAGAAAGCGTGCGCGGTGCGACGACGATGATCGCGAGACATACGGATACCGTCGTCGTAGAGTTCGCCGAGGAAGCCATCGACGAGCGGTACGCGGTTCACCTCGATCCGCAGACGCACGTTCTCCCCGAACCAGCGGCGCACGTCGGGTGGGACTTCCCAACCCTCACGGTCCGAGAGCTTCACGCGGATCCGATCGACGACGAGGATCTCCCCGTCCATCAACCGCTGAGACCGCACGAAGCTCGAGTAGAGCGGCGGATCTAGCGTGGAGCGGTCGGTGCCCTTGCCGCTGATGTTTTTGAAGAACTCGCGTTCGAGGCCGGCCGCCGCCTCGACGAGCTCCTCGTCGAAGAAGACGACGCCGGGCACCTTGCGGACGGCGCCGAACTGACGATCGTGGAAGACGCCCGGCCGCGAGGGGTCGCGTTGGAGCGTCATCGCAGACTCCGCCACTCCGCGTCCGTCATGCCTTTGTGGATCTTGATCGGTTTGCCGATACCGCGGCGGGACTTGTCGCCGTTCGCGAGTCGGTCGCTGCGCCGCAGCGCGTCGAACAGTTTCGCGTAGATCTCATATGCCGGCGGCCCGTGCTTCCAGATCTTCGTGTACGGGTGGATGACCTCCTGGTCGCTGTCGCCCACGAAGAGCACCTGCCCTAGGTGGAAGTTCCGCACCTGAGCGATCCCAGCCGGCTTCGCCGTTGGTGGCTGCAAGCCGACCCAGACCTCGGGCTTGCGCTTCTGGTCGAGGTACGTCCGTCTGCCGCGACAGAACCGAGCGGTGCGCGTATACACCGGCACGGAGTTGTAGTTGAACTCGTCCGGCGGCGGCTTCGTGATGACGAGATAGCGGACGACCGGGTCACCCATGGTACGCTCCTCCGATGCGCGACACGGACTGGCGAGACGAAATCCAGAAAGGCGAGCGCGAAATTCGCAAGGCGTGGGATCGGATCGAACGCGGCAAGTTGGCAGACGCGGTCGAGCCGCTGACCTGGGCGGCCCTACACGCCGGCCGCGCAGACGTGATTGCGGAGATCGAACACCGCGCCGCAGGGCTGCCGGCGAGCGCGAGCAAGTCCATCCATCGATTACGGCTCGCCATCATCGATGCCACCTCCGCGCTGACCGAGAAGATGTAGGTCGCGTTCACGTCGTCTCCTTGCCGAGGTACGTCAGCATCGCGGACCGATACTTCTTGAGCGCCCGCGGAAACTCCTCGAGGCGCAGGCCCTCCCGATTCTGCCGCCAGACCTCGTCGAGCAGATCGTACGCCCGGCCGTCGACGCCATCCTCCACGAACGCCGGCATGCCGCGCGCGGTCCAGCGCTCCGCGAGCTGCAGCTGTGTCCGGGACCAGAGGACCCGCCGCGAGGTCTCGAGCGCCGGCGCGCGCGGATTCTCCTTGAAGTACTCGCTGAGCCGGACGTGTTCGAGCTTCCAGAGGTTGTCGTCGACGCCGACGACGACGAGACCGCCCGCGAGACCCTTCGGAGCGACGTCGGGGTGGATGGCGCCGCCTTCGGAGAGGATGCGTGCGACGATGTCCGCCGGCTCGGTCACTTCGGCCGCTTTGGAGGAGGAGAGTCCCACCCCTTGCCCTTCGCGAGCGCCCAGAGAAGTCCACGCAGATCGGCGGCGAGCCCGCCGCGGGGCTCGATGTCGTAGATCTCGAGTAGCTCCGTATCTAAGTAGAGCTTGAAGCCCTCGACATCGTCGTTCTCCGCGAAGTCGATGATCCGATCCCGAATCTCGCCGACGGTGCTCACGCCCTTCACCGCTCGATCGGCACGAGGACGAAGATCGCCCGATACCGCCCTTCCGGAATCACGGGTTGCCGCTCGTACTCGTAGCTCGCCATCTGAAGACGGTTGCCGTCGAGGTGAATTTCCACCTGCATGCGACGTTGTTGGCCACCGATGCGGGAAGTGTCGACCTCGGCAACGAGGCAGACCTCCGCCGTCGCGACGAGATCGACGGCGCTGGGGGGCATCGCAGCCGCAGCGCTCGCGGCCTCTTGGAGTTCCGCGACGCAACGGGCGATCACGTTTTTGAGGCGCTCCTGGGACTGCTCTCCCTCGGAGCGAACCATCTTCTTCAGAGCGTCCACATCGATCTTGAGATTCGGCATCTCTCTTCCTCCTTTACTCGAAGTACACCCCTTCGCCGTAGCTGACGTTGACGTAGCCGCGCGCGACGTCCCCGAGGATCTTGCACTCCGAAGAGTGGCCGACCCTCTTCATGCAGTACGTGCAGGCGCCGGCGTCGTCGCGCATGAAGCGCCACCCCTCGCGCCCCGATGGGGTGCCGACGATCCCGCCCCGCAGGGCCTCGACGCGGACGCGCTCGGGGGTCTGGACGCGGTCGCGCGGCGACACCGCGATCACTTCCTTGCCGTAGGCGTCGGACCAGAGGCACCGGCACCGCAACCCACCATCGCCCCCCCAGTACCGGAGGCGGCGCATGCCCATGGTGTCGCAGGTCTCCTCGCAGATCGCGCGTGACGCCCGCTCGACTCGCGCTCGCTCCCGATCGACCCTGCGCTCTTGTCGCAGGGTCTCCCTCATCGCCTTCGCCTCCTGCCGGTCCCACTGATCGGGACCGCAGCCGAACAGAAACAGAAACGCCCATCCGATCTTCGTCACGTGAACCTCCTCCTCACTTCGAAATAGCCTCGATCGCGCGATCGAGGTACCAGCGCGCCTTCTCGAGGTCCTGTCGGAACTTCGATGGATCCTTGCGCCCCGCGCGCGCGATGTACTTGATGGCGTTGCCGAGACAGAACGGGACGCCCCAGCCCCAGTCCTCGATCACCTCGATGACCTCGAGCTTCCCGAACCTGTAGTGCGCCGGATGGGAGACCGGATCGTCGTCCTTCTTGATGCCGAGCGACGAGCGGCACTCCGCGCAGACGGGGACGTCCTGGGTCACGGCGGCGGTCACGCGATAGAACGCCGGCGCCGGACTCGCGTTCGGCCCGAGGTGCTGGCGCACTACGTCTCGCATCACACCGCGCACATCGATGTTCCCGGAGACGCAGATGATGCAGTCCATGACGTCTACACCTTCGGGTACTGGAAGACGACGCCGTGCGTGCCATCGGGAAGCGTCTCGACTTCGCCGTCCATGAAGAGGACGGGCTCGATGAGCGCGAGGATGAGGAAGATGCGGACGAAGACCTCGCGGATCTGCGTGTCCGCGTGCTTCGACGCCCGCATCCCGATGACGTGCCGCAGCGCACGCACGTTGCCGGTGAAGACGATGGGCGCCTCGGTCTCGTTCGGGAGGCACTCGCGCGCCGACTGGTTCACCTTCTTGCGGCGCTCGGTCTTCGTCTCGGCCGAGAGCGTGCCGCCGTCGGTCTCCTGCAGCGCGATGAGGGCGGCCGCGCGCGATTCGTACTCCTCCATGGAGCGATCGATCCAGCGCTCGAACATCTCGTGCAGACCCGGGTCCTTCTGGTACTCGGCGCGCTCGACGAACCGAGGCTTGTCGACGTAGCGCTGGCTGACTTGCGAGTACGCGCAGCCGGCCCGGTGGCGGACGAGCTCGTGCGTGAACGAGCGCGACACGCCGTAGATGAGGAAGGAGAAGTTGGCGTGCTCGAGGACACTGCCGTGGCCCGAGGAGAGGATGTTCTGGAAGTACTTCTCGGCGTCGGCGTTCATGGTCCGTTTCGGACCGAAGGAGAGGTAGCAGAGCTGGCCCGCGAGCTTCGCGAGCGCCGCGCCGTCGTGAAGCCCGCCCTCTTCGTCGGCGTACGGTTCGAACGTCGGATCGAGGTCGTAGAGGAATCGGCGCATGTCCTCTTTACGCCGATACTCCTGCTGTGGGCGGGCCACGAGAATGACACCGGGATCCGTCAGGTAGACGGTGCCCGCCTTCGTCTTCTTCGGGGGCGACGACGTCAGCCCGGTCTGGGTATCCAGGTCGCAGAGAGCGATGAAAAGCTCCTGCAGCCTCTTGATCCGCTCGTGGTTCATCACGTGGACTCGGCTGGCAGCGCGTCGGGCCTCTCCATCCACGCCTTGACGTCGTCACGGACCACGGCCTCGAGGAGCTCGCCGTCGTCCATGGCCCTCTCGATGTCGCTCATGTCGACGTCGTTCGCCGCGAGACGAGAGCCATCACGTTGGTCTGGCGGCGACGGAGCATGCGCGTCTTGTCGCGGATCGCTTCCGCGATCTCGACGTGGTGCTCACGGCAGACGAGGATGGTGATCGCATGTCCGATCTCGATCGCGTCGGGCGGTGCGCCGCAGGCGACGACGCGATCCTCCTCGAGCGTGCTCGGGCGCGTAATCTTCTTCTGGCATCCGGTCATGCAGTACCTCCTCATCAGGAAAGGCCCGGTGCCGACGAAAGCGTACTTGAGAAACGTAGACGTCCCAGCCAGCATCGCGGATACGCTTGTTGCACGCGCGTTGACAAAAGTCAAACAGCCGACTACGGTACGCCCTCATGGTCCATTTGGAACGAGCGGTCGGGTTTCGCGTCACGAAGAAGGAGTACGCGGCGATCGAAGAGGCCGCGGAGAAAAACGGGATGATCGTCTCGCGATGGATCCGAGAGGTCTGCGTGCAGGCCGCGAAGAGCGGCGCGCGCTTCGAGACCCACCTCGTCTACAGCAAACCCCGAGACCGCGCAGGCGATAAGGACCGCAAGAGGCAATGATCCTCTGGCTCTCGGTTCGGCTGGGCGACGCCGTCACCCAGGGGGCCGCGTCGTTGCCGATCACGGTCGACGGCGCCATCATGCGCTTCTCCGTCCACTTCGAGGGCTTGAAGAAGTCCGACAGCGCCCGTGGTGACCGCGAGTTCCTGGAGAGCATCCGCGAGGTGCTGCAGCGCGGCCGCGTCAAGCTCTACGTCAACTCCCTGCTCATGCTCGAGGCCGAGCACATCTACGATGTGCCGCCGCCGCAGGTCTACGAGATTCCGACGCTCGCGCCGGACGCGCCGCGCGAGCTGCCGAAGTTTCCGGCGCCGTGGATGATCCATCGCGGCGACACGCTCCGATTCGAGGTCGCGCTCACGGGCGACGCGCCGAAGGCGCCGATCGTCCTTCGCGCCGTGTT
>JBOGJF010000874.1:0-5574 GCA_050747785.1 Vicinamibacteria bacterium | reverse complement strand
ACGTTGGGGAGTTCAGCAGGGTTAGAGGACTCCAATTAGAGAACTGGCGGGTATAGCGACGCGTTCACTAGTTTGACATAGGAGCGACGCCGTAATACAATCTGTATTACATAGAGGAACGGAATGGGGACGAAAACGGTTAGGTTGGATGACGAGACCGAGCAGACATTGGAGGAGATTCGGCGCACCACGGGGCTGTCCATCTCCGAAGTCTTGAAGCGGGGCATCCAGGCTTTTAGGAAAGAGACCTCTAGACGCACCTCTCCCACGCCCTTCGAAATCTATCGCGAGCTGGACCTCGGACCAGGCGGCTATGCGATAGCTCCGTCAACTGATGTCCGTCGCGGGGTACGCGAAGCCCTCAGAAAGAAGCACCGCCGTTGATTCTGGCAGATACGGGTCCCTTGGTCGCGCTCTTCGACCCGAAGGACTCGCTGCACCAACATTCGGCTAAGGTCCTCGCGAGAGTCAAAGAACCGCTTCTGTCGACAGTGCCCATACTCACCGAAGCGTTTCACATGCTAACGCCCGCAAGCCAGGGTTCTGATCGCCTACGCGATTTCATCCTCCAGCGCGGCCTATCGATTTGGTTTCTGTCGACAACGGCGCTCGAACGTTCATTCGAACTGATGGAGAGATACCGCGACCAGCCGATGGACTTGGCAGATGCCTCCCTCGTCGTCGCAGCAGAAGAGCTGAGCACGCCTAAGGTCTTCACTTTCGATCGTGGCGATTTCCAGACGTACCGCGTGAAACGCGGACACCGCTACTATCCCTTCGAGATCGTGTCGTAGCTGGCATGCCTTGAACGTTCGTCCGGACCGTGTCGGGAAAGGACGCCACTGTTTACCTAGCATTCCTACGAGGAGCCTCGTCGGCACGAGGTTGCTGTTACGTCTCGTTACACCCTGGGATCGGAATCGAAGCTCCCGGTTGGATTCTGTCAGCGACTCGAAGAATGACAAAATTAGATAAATATCGAATATAGACCTGACATTTTTCCATATTTATGCGGAGCATCTTCGGATCTCGGTCACTGCCCGTGCCGCTGGAGTTATTTCAGCGTTCCGGCGATTTGCAGGCGTGGCGAAATGGAATATCTTAGTTGTATGAAACGAAAGATATCCATCACACTGTCGGAGGATGTCTTGGAGACTGTCGACCGCATGACGCCCGAGGGCGGGAGTCGTTCCGATGCGATCGAGCGTCTCCTTCGAGACCGGTTTGCCCGCGACGTACGTAAGACCCGTGATCTGAAGGATCTCGAGGCCATCAATCGGAACGCCGAGCTGCTCAACGAGGAAGCGGAGGACGTTCTCACCTACCAGGTGGAACGAGGCGCTGGGAGCTCTATCGCGTGATGAGGCCGACCGCTTTGATCGCAGGCGAGCGGAATGGTAACGTTTCCTTAGTTTCCCGACCGCAGCGGAGGCTTTTGTCATTGTTGTTCACCAATAGGCCGGCGCGGCTTCTATTCACGCTTTTCGCGCTCGGCGTCGCGATTTCCCTTGTTCCCTCGTTTCGATCAGAAGGTGCGTCTTATCCTCCGGCCCAGGAGAGCTCCGCCCTTTTCGACGCTCTCCTTCTCATGGCCGAAGCGGCCAGCACGCCCGAGGAGATCGATGAAGCCATCCTGAAGCTCGAGCAAGAACGGGAGTCTTTCGGCACTCGTCCGAAATACCACCTCGCGCTCGGCTCTCTTTACCAGAAGAAGGGAGACCAGGCGGCAGCGATACGCGCCCTCGAGACGGCGGCGAAGATGGCTCCGGACTCGATGGAGGCGCATTGGGCTCTGGCCGGGATTCATCTCCAAAAGGGCGAGACCGCCGAGGCGCAGCGGGAGTTCGAAACGGCCGCCAGGCTCGCGCCCGTCGTTTCCCCGGCTCGTCTGCAGCTTGCCGATTTCTATCAACGCATTGGGAAGTCGGAAGAGGCGGAATCCGTCCTCAGGGAGATGACGGTGGAGGCGCCGGATTTTGTCCTGGCGTGGCGTGGGCTCGCCGAGATCTATCTGAGCGAGGGCGATCGTGCTGCCTGCCGGGAGGCGTTGAACAAGGTTTTCGAGCTGTCCCCGAACGACGCGGTTGGGCTATTCGTGAGGGGTCGTTTGTATCTGGCGGAGGGCCGGACCGACGAGGCCATTCGGGATTTCGAGACACTCCTTCGCGCGCAGCCGACCCATGCAAGGGCGCAGTATCAGCTCGCCCGGGCGTACGTTCAGGCGGGGGACCTGGAGCGGGCGCGGACAGAGATTGCGGAGGCCACCAAGCTGGCACCCGACTTGGCGGATCCGGTCCTATTGCTCGGTGACATCTACATGGAGGAGCGTGATTACGATTCAGCCATCGCGCAAGGCGAAGCCGTGATCACCAAGCATCCGGACGACCCGCGCGGCTACTATTTGTTGGCGAATGCGTATCTCGGGAAAGGAGAACCCGCTCGCGCGGTCGAGGAGATGGCGCGATTCAAGGAGATCACACCGAACGACCCGCGCGGTCCGTACACGACCGGCTTGGCGTTGCGAGCGCAGGGAAACGCCTCTGCCGCGAGACAGGAGTTCGGACAGGCGCTATCGCTCGACCCCCGCCACTTCGAGGCTCTGTCTCAATTGGTCGCCATGGATTTTGCCGAAGGCAAGCCGGACGACGCGCTAACGCGCGTCCAGCAGCAGTTGGAGCACGCACGCGACTCGGTGCGTCACTGGCTGCTGCTCGGTCAGACGCACCGCCTGCGACGGGAGTTTGCCGAGGCGGAGGCCGCCTATCTCAAGGCGCTCGAGCTCGAGCCCCGATACGCGGAAACACTCGCCCAACTCGGAAGCCTCTATGCGCAGCTCGGGAGAAACAAGGAGGCGGTCTCGAAGCTCGAGGAGTCGCTATCGCTCAATCCGGCCAGCGATTCGGCGCGGCTCACGATGGGGCTCGCGTATCAGGCGATGGGAGATCTCGCGAAGGCGCGTGTGGCGTACGAGGACGTGCTGGCGCGAAACCCTCGGGCCGCCGTGGCCGCCAATAACCTCGCTTACATCGTTGCGACCGAGGGCGACCTCGAAAGAGGGCTCGAGCTCGCCAAGACCGCCCGCGAGGTGGCACCCGAGGATCCTCAAGTCGCCGACACCCTGGGTTGGATTTTTTATCTGGACGGCTCGTACCGGGCCGCTCTGACGCTCCTCAGAGAAAGCGCCGAGAAGCTGCCCAAATCGGCCGAGGTTCAATACCACCTTGGGATGGTGCACTACCGCCTGGGGAACACGACCGAGGCGGGCCGGGCATTGACGCGCTCTTTGGAGCTCGATCCCCGTCATACGGGTGCGGAAGAAGCGCGCCAAACGCTTCAACAGTTGCGGTAGAGCTCGGCTTACGCCGTCAGGCTTCTCGACACTCGTCTTCTTGTTCAAGGGCCTGGATCTGAAGGACACAACACGCCGAGCAATCGTTGGAGACTGTAAAGTTCTTCACGTCGGCGGGGTTCACCGGGGTCCCTCGACACGCATGGCAACGGAGGTATCCTAGGGTTACAACTGAAACTAACGCTGAAGTGGCCGCGCAAGCCAGGCTTCGAAGACCGCCCCTGCTGGTTGACGTCTTGTTCTATTGAGTATAGAATATTGCATATTAGGTAGAAGCTAGACAACGATTTTGAGCACAAAGGAAGAACGAAATGACGCTGAGTATCAAGAATGAAGAAGCGGAAAGGCTAGCCCGGGAGCTGGCAAAGGAGACTGGTTCCACAATCACGGCGGCGGTCGCACTAGCTCTCAGGGAATCGCTGCGCCGCCTCCGCGGGCGGAAGACCGTCCCCTCCGTAAGAGATGCCATTATCGAGTTGTCGGACCGGTGTGCTGCTCTACCCGATCTCGACGAGCGTGCGGCCGATGAGATCTTGGCCTATGACGAGCATGGCGGTTTCTCTTGATGGGGCCGGCCATAGCCGATGGTGATTGACACTTCCGCGATCCTCGCCGTTCTCTTCAGGGAGCCCGAACGGGACAGATTCGCTACGGCGATCAGTAATGCTGGGGTGCGATTGGTTGGCAGTGTGAATGCCTTCGAGTGCGCGGTGGTCGTTCTGTCCAGAAAAGGCGCGGCGGGACTACGAGAGCTCGACCTTTTCTTTCACGTCACTAGCTTAGAAACGGTTTCCTTCACAGAGGAGCACCTTCGTCTTGCTCGCGAGGCTTATCAGCGTTATGGGAAAGGGCGTCATCCCGCAGGCTTGAATCTGGGGGATTGCTGTGCCTATGCGCTATCGCAACATTCGGGAGAGCCATTGCTCTTCAAGGGCGGCGATTTCGCGCGGACCGACGTGCAAACTGCATTCGAGTCGTAGAGGGACTTACACGCCGCTTACATCCCCACGACTGGGAGCCCACAGGCGCGTGCCGCGGTGGATAGCACCGCGTCGTGCGTCGCCAGGACAAGCTCTTCATCCCTTTGTTGGCGCCAGAGCAGCGCCGTGGCGGAGGGGCGCCGTGTTGCGAGAGGCGTAGGGAACGGCTGGGACCTACGACTGGAAACTATTGACCACGGCTCCGGTGCCGCTCCACGAGTAAGAGATCGACAATATCCGCATCGAGTTTCAAGGGAGGAGGCAGGGGCACTTCTTGTAAACTGGGATACCTGCCCAGTGGCGCTCGTACGCTAAGCGGCTCGTCGCCTTCGATGTAAGGAGCGATTCTAGCCATCGGTCGATCTCGGTCCAGGATGGTCAACGAACGACGACGGCTCATTCGGCGTAAGAGCTCGCTTAGCCGTGCCTTAAGCTCGATGATTTTCATCACCTTGGCATACTACTTCTTGATCCCCAGCTTCTCCATCAACTCGTAGAGCGTCGGGCGGCTGATGCCCAGTTCGTTGGCGGTGTGCGTGATGTTGCCGCGGTTGCGCGCGAGGCTCCTTTGCACCATGTCCTTCTCGAGCGCTTCGCGGGCCTCTTTGAGACCGCCTCGCTCGTACTTCGCGAACGACGACGCGAGCTCCAGATCCTCGGGCTTGAGCTTCTTGCCTTCGGCCATGATCACCGCGCGCTTGACGCGGTTTTCGAGCTCGCGAACGTTCCCCGGCCACCGGTGCGTTTGGAGCGCCCGCGTCACGGGTTGGTTGAGCGCGGGGAGCGGTTTTCCATTCTCCGCGGCGTAGCGTTGCAGAAATGCCTTGGCGAGAAGGAGGACGTCTTCGCCGCGCTCTCGTAGGGCGGGGAGATTGACCGTGACGACGGCGAGGCGGTAGTAGAGGTCTTCCCGGAACCGGCCGTCCTTCATCGCCTGTTCGAGATCCATGTGCGTCGCCGCCAGGACGCGCACGTCCACCAGGATCTCTTGCCGGCCTCCCACCCGTTCCACGTTGTGCTCCTGGAGAAAACGCAGGAGCTTCACCTGGAGCGCCAGGGGGAGCTCGCCGATCTCGTCGAGGAGCAAGGTCCCCTTGTGCGCGGTCTCGATGCGTCCCTTTCTCTGCGTGTGGGCGCCGGTGAAGGCCCCTTTCTCGTGGCCGAAGAGCTCGCTCTCCAGAAGGTTCTCAGGGATGGCGCCGCAGTTGATGACGACGAAAGGGCCTCCCTTGCGGCTGCTCCGAC
>JBOGJF010000873.1:0-5460 GCA_050747785.1 Vicinamibacteria bacterium | reverse complement strand
GGATGGGCATGGTCAAGCCCGTGATGGTGGCTCTCGTCACCGCTAACCTCGTGAATATCGTCGGCAATTGGATTCTGATATTCGGCAAACTGGGCGCTCCCGCCATGGGCGTCGCGGGTGCGGGATGGGCGACGTGTATCTCGCGGACTTACATGGCGGCCTACCTCATCGGTTACGCACTCTACTACGAATACGTGCATCGAACTGGGCTTTCCAAGACTCCGCTTACCCTCGACCCAACACGCCTTCGGCGATTGCTGGCGCTCGGTTTTCCCGCCGCCGCGCAGATCGCCTTGGAGCTCGGTGCCTTCGCGACCGGCACCGCGCTCGCCGCCAAGCTGGACTCGGCTTCGCTCGCCGCCCATCAGATCGCATTGACCGCAGCCTCCTTCACGTTCATGGTGCCTCTTGGATTGTCCTCGGCAGGCGCGGTCCGGGTGGGGCATGCCCTCGGCCGAAGCGATCCGCGAGGAGCGGCGCGCGCCGGCTGGACGGCACTCCTCTTTGGCACGACGTTCATGGCGTGCAGTGCCATCGCGTTTCAGGTGTTTCCCTCGGCCATACTGGGAGCCTTCACGACCGACCCGGCGGTCATCTCGCTCGGGGTCTCTCTTCTTTTTATCGCCGCCTACTTTCAGCTGGCGGATGGCCTGCAAGTCGTGAGCACTGGGATCTTGCGGGGCGCGGGTGACACCAGAACATCGATGATCGTGAACCTCGTCGGTCACTGGCTCATCGGCATTCCGGTTGGCTACACGCTTTGCTTTCCGCTGGGGTGGGGGGCGATCGGACTGTGGGTGGGTTTCTGCGTCGGTCTAGTGTCGGTCGGGCTGATACTCTTGGTGGCGTGGGCGAGGCGCGTCCGCGCGTTTCAACGCGAGCTAGCACCCTCCTTCGGCTGAACGACTCGGGCCCCCTCGGTCTCGATACCGAGGACGAAGGTTCGTACCTCGAGACCCGCGCCGCTAAACGTTCGCGCCATGGCCCTCGCGATGCGCTCGTGGTGATCGGGCGCGAAGGCCACCAGGGAGGGTCCCGCACCCGAGAGCGCCACCGCGGCGGCTCCCGCCTTCCGTGCCGCGGTCATGGCCGCCTCGCCGGCGGGAATGAACCGGAGGCGATGACGCTGGTGCAACCGATCCGCCATCGCTATTTCGAGGAGCTCGTAGTCGCCGGCGCGCAGTGCCTCTACCGTGAGGAGAGCACGCCCCACGTTGAATACTGCATCACTGAGTGAGACGCGACGTGGCAACGCGCGCCGCATTTGCCGCGTCGAAATGGACACGCGTGGAAGCGCGACGATGATCTTCACCTCGGCGATCGGCACCTGGCGGGCTACCGGTTTGCCCGAGACCGTGGTGACGAGGTTCAAGCCTCCGAAGAGCGACGCGGCGGCGTTATCGGGGTGCCCCTCCATGCCTTGGGCCAGTCGCAGCAAGTCTTCCGGGGATAGTCTGCTCTTGGTCATCGTGTTGGCTGCCAGCAGGCCCGCGACGATCGCGGCCGCGGAGGACCCGAGCCCGGAGCTCAAAGGGATCTCGTTCGTCACCTTGAGGCTGAGACCTTCGGGCGCACGGCCCACCGAATCGAAGACGTGGCGTGCGGCTCTCACCATCAGGTTCCTGGCCCCGCGGGGCAGGCTTCCCGCTCCTTCGCCTTGGATTTCGATTTGAACGCCTCGTTCCGTCGGGATCATTTCGAGCGTGTTGTGGAGACTCACCGCGAGCCCCAGGCAATCGAAGCCGGGGCCCAGGTTAGCCGTCGATGCGGGAGCCTTGACGACGACCGCGTTCATGTCCCGATCTTTTTCTCGAGGGCGGCGAGATCGGCGGAGATGGGAGGCTCCATATGGTAGCGATCCGTAATGATGCCCGGATCTTTGAGGCCGTGACCCGTCGCGATCACGACGACCGTCTTGCCCCCGAGCCTCATGCGGCCGGCCGCGACTTCCTGCATGAGTCCCGCGACGCCGGCGGCGGAGGCTGGCTCGACCCAAATTCCCTCCCCGGCGATTCTTTCCTGGGCGTCGAGGATGGTCTCGTCGGGCACGGCGACGATGCGTCCCCCGGAATCGCTCGCGGCCGTGAGGGCCTCCTGCGCACGGGCGGGGCGGCCGATTCGGATCGCGGTAGCCACCGTGTCCGGCTCTTCGACGGGATGGCCCAGCACGAGCGGCGCGGCTCCGGCAGCTTGGACTCCTAGGAGCGGTGGCTTCGCCGTCCCGTGAAGCGCGTGATATTCGCAGAAGCCCTTCCACACCGCAGTGATGTTGCCCGCGTTTCCGACCGGTAATGCCAGCAGATCGGGCGATCGCCCCAGCGCCTCGATGATCTCGAAGACCACGGTCTTCTGTCCTTCGAGCCGGTAGGGATTCAATGAATTGACGAGGGCAACCGGAAGCTTTTCCGATGCGGCCCGCACCAAGTCGAGCGCTCGGTCGAACGAAGCGGAGAGCTGGACGATCTCGGCGCGGTAGGCCTGCGCTCCCGCCAGCTTGCCGGCCGCCACCTTCGCTTGCGGCACGACCACCAGGCAACGGAGCCCGGCGCGCGCGGCATAGGCAGCCGCGCTGGCGGCGGTGTTTCCCGTGCTGGCGCAGATGACGGCCTTGGCGCCCCGATGAGCGGCGTCGGTTATCGCCACGGTCATGCCGCGATCTTTGAATGAGCCGGTGGGGTTGAGGCCCTCGTATTTGAGCAAGAGTGCGTCGGCCCCGAGCTCGGAGGCGAGCCGCGGTAACGTAACGAGCGGGGTGTTACCTTCCAGCAGCGTTACCGGCGATGCATCGGCGGCAAGCTGCAGCCAGTCACGATAACGGACGATGACGCCGGGCCAGGCAGAGGACATCGTTTCGAGATTCTAACCGTAATCCGCCCGCGAATGGGTTGTGTTAGAAGGCGTACTCGACGCCGGCGAGAGGCGTGACCTTGTCCCGCAATCCATTGTCGTCGATGTTGAACAAGACGTTGAAGTCGATGAGAAGATTCTCGACGACGTTGAGCTTGAACCCCAGGGCGCCGCTCAGGGAGTTGTAGGAGTCCTCGTAGAAAGTCAACGTCTGGAAGGTCGATTGGCCGTCCTGGGCCACGAAGTCCGCGACCGCCACGCGGGGCGCATCGATGGCGTACTGTCCGAGAAGGTCCATCGCGAACGTGAAGCGGGAACCGAGAGAGAAGTCCGCCCCCACGGTGTAGAAAGCATGGTCGGGGAGCTCACCGGACTCGCCGGTGGACGGGTTGCCGGCGAGCGTGCTCTTTCCATTCCATTGGTAGCCCAGGTTGATGTGGGGGGAGAAGGCGCCGCCTCCGGCGGACCAGATGAGAAAAGGTCGCGCGCCCGCAGCTCCCGAGCCCAGGAGATCCTCTTCATCGCCTGTGGGAGCCCGCAGATCCAAGGCGAGCGACAGCCCGTTCGACGAGCCCCGGGCGGCCAGGACTTTCAGCCGCAAGGTGATGTCGCCGATGCCGGTGGAGCTACCAAGGGCAGTAAAGAGCCTCCGATTACCCAAGCTACCGTCCAATGCTCTGAAAAAGTGAACCTGGGGGTCGGTGGTCCCGATTCTCCGAACCGTCGCGTCCGATATGACCGTCATATCGTTGCTCACCACCGGAACGGCGAGGGAGACGTCGAGCCGGTCGGTCACACCGAATGTCAAGAACGTCGTGAACTGGTTCACGGTGGCTTTGATCGAGTTGATGGTCGTGACCAGATCCTCACGGCCGCCCCGGAGCTGAAAGTCGTCGTGTGTGTACACCGCCGGCACGCTGTCCAGATCGAGACCCTCGATGCTGTCGAACGTGAAATGCTGAAACGTAAAACCGAACGAGAACCGCTTGCCCCCGATCGTTTGCGCGCGTTCGGCGAGAATGGGTCCAAAGCTCTGTGTGGTGCGTTCGAAGACACCCAGCGAGGCGTCGAACTCGTACGTGAAACCCGAAGCCGGTGACGGGAGGGGTACGTTGACGATCTGGCTCGCCAAGGCGGTATTGAACTGAGTGAACTCGCTTTGAAAACCACCGTTGAAGTGTGCCGAGTGCGTGTCCCCGCTGGGAAGAACGGTGAGGCTATCCACGATGAGCCCGTTGGGACCATAGAGCTCGGTCAAGAGGAACGCCAGCTTGTCCGGCGTCACGGCGACGTTGAAGGGTTCCTGGGCGAAAGCCGGGGGTAAGACCACGACAGAGCACAACACGATGAGTAGCGAGAGCCTCCGAAGCATCCAGCCTCCTTGATTACTAGCTAGAGAGTTTCTTGAATCGGTCCAAGAAAAATGACTCAGCGCGCCTGGCTGATTTGCTCGATCCTCCACCCACTGGGTCCCTTGGCAAGAACGATGATTTGCTGGGAGTCGTAGGTTTGTTGATCACCGCCGGCGGAAATCGTGTCGCGGCGGTTCAGTTGCACCGTTGCGCTCGGTCCCTGAATCTCGATGGAGGTGATGTTGATGTCGATGCCGGTCGAGTCGACGGCCCGGAAAGAGGCCTCCAAACGCCCCCTTTCGTCGCGGGAGAGGTTCGGCTTGACGGTCGCAAATAGCTCGATGTCCTTGTTCTCGATGGCCCGCACGTAGTCCGCGATGACCTGGCGGATGGCTTCTTCGTCCTGATTCACTTGGGGTGCGGCGGGCCTCGGAGTCACCGTGGTGGGCGGTGTCGTAGCGGCCGGCGGCTCGGTCGCGGCGCGGGCCCGCTCGGCCTGCTGGGCCTGCTGGGCTTGTTGGGTCTGCTGCGCGAGTTGGGTCTGCTCGCGCAGGGCCTGCCCCTTCGCCTCGAGAATACCGTCGATGGCCTGCCGGTAGGCCTGGCTCGCCGCCGAATAATCCTGGCCCACCGCCAGTCGCTCGGCTTCACTCGCCCGCGAGGAGGCGGTCCGAAACGCGGCCTGGCGGCGTATGCTTGCTTCACCGTTCTCTTGCAACAAGGTGGCCCACTCGCGTGACAGCCTTTCCGTTTCTGCGCGCGCGGCCGAGGCCGCTTGGGATTCGTCTGCCGCCCGTTCTCTCGCGCTTCGCCCCGCCTGAGTGAACCCGTCACGTGCCTGCATGAGCTTCTGAGCGGCCATCGCGAATTGACCCTGGTTGAAATCTCGTTCCGACTCGGCAGCGATCCGGTCGGCGCTTTGGAACTCCCGCAGTGATGCCGCTCCCGCCGCCTGCGCCGCCTGGCGAGCCCGGCTCGCCTCCGCGCGCGCCGCTTCCGCGCGACTTCGGAAATGGCTATTGAGCTCGGCGGAGAGCTCGCTGGCGAGCGGGTGGGACGAGTCGATGGAGAGCACTTTGTCGAGCGCGCTGGCCGCCTCCTCGGGCTGGTTTCTTGCGAGGGCGTCCCGTGCCTCGGCCACCGCCCCGTCCAATTCGCTCAGAACACTCTGAACTTCGTCGCGGATTCGCAGTGCTTCGGCGTTCAGCGGATCGTTCGAAAGCACCCTCTCGGCTTGGGCGAGAGCCGCCCTGTACTGCTT
>JBOGJF010000872.1:0-3083 GCA_050747785.1 Vicinamibacteria bacterium | reverse complement strand
CCAGATGACCTCTTTGTTCTCGCGCTCCAGGGCGTCGATGGCATCGAGGACGAGCTCGAAACACTCTTGCTGCCTCTTGGGAAGCTTCGCCACACGCGCTGGCGTGCGACTGGTCTGTTTGACGAGGTCATCATAGAAGATGAACTCGTCGCAATTCGAGGCCAGCAGGTCCGACGTGGAGTTCTTCAACCCGACGCCGATCACGGTCTTGTCGTTCTCTTTGAGCTTGGACACCAGGGGAACGAAGTCGCTGTCGCCCGAAACGACCGCGAAAAAGTTGATATGCTCCTTGGAGTAGGAGAGATCGATGGCGTCGACGACCATCTTGATGTCCGCGCTGTTCTTGCCGCTGTAGCTCCGCTGCGGGATGTCGATGAGCTCGATGCCCGCCTCGTGAAAGGGCCGCTTGTAGTCCCGGTACTTTCCCCAATCGGCGTAGGCCTTCTTGACGATGATCTTGCCCTTTTCGACCAGCCGCTCGAGAACGCGCGAGATCTCGAAACTCTTGAACTTGGCGTCGCGAGCACCGATGGCGATGTTCTCGAGATCGATGAAGAGAGCGAGCTTGGGTTCTTCGGCCATGGAGGTGGGGCCTACTCTAGTACAACGGAGGGAATAGAGCTAGCCGGCAGGGTGCCGACGAACCAAGGCGCACCCTGCGCGACCGGAGGGGAGCCCGGCGCGAATGCGCCGACGAAGGCGCAGGCCGTGGGGGTGGGGCCCCACGGCATTAATGCAGCTCAAGCCGTTCCCAGCTTTTCTCGCGACTTCTGGTGGCGGCGTTCCAGCTCACCGTTCCAGGGAGCCGTGACGAGGGTGACGTCGCCCAGGCACTGGGTCTGGCAAGCCAGCCGGATGAGCGGACGAGAGTCATCAGGGTCATTCACCGCGTCGTAGCCGAAGTAGTGGAGCCGCTCCTTCTCGAAGCTCGAGATCTCGGAGAGGTTCTCGCGACCGCTGATCGCTCCGACCCAACAGTAGCCGCACGAAGCCACGCGGCACTCGACCGGGATGGGCCCTTCGACACACCGATAGTCCATGGCCCGATAGTCCCGCGTGTCCGTCGCGGCGGCCATCGCCAGATCCTGGCCGTGGCGCGCCAGGAAGACCCCATCCTCTCTGCTCTCATCCCAGACCACGCGATGGCTCTGTCCGTAACCCTTGAGGAAACTCATGAGTCCGGCGTGGCTTCTCTCGCGCCTCTTCACCACCCGATCCGGGGAGGCCGATCCCCAGGAACGCGTGGCCGGCTGGTCGGCCACTTTCGTCAGTGCCTCCAATCCGATCTGTTGGAGCGCCATGAAAGCGACCACGGTGATTCCTAGAACGACGGAGTCTTCGATCTTTTCTGAAGCCCCCACGTCACCAGCGACCTCGCGGATTCGCTGCTCCAAATCCTTCCCCTCCGGCTTCTCGTACCGCTCGGCGTGAGCGATCACGGCTTTCTTCACCGGTGCCCAGTACTTGGACCCATAAAGGAAGTCCACCTCGGAGTCGATGACCTCTTCGAGCCGCCACTTGCCTTCCAGATCCATGGCGCGAACGACTTCCTCCTGTCCCCGCGGATCGGATAAGGCCGCCCGCAGCTCGAGGGGCCAGAAGGCGAACCAGATTCGGGTGGCGGCGCGATCGACGGGATGGATGGAAGGCGTGAGTCGGTCCAGGATCTCGTTCCAGGCTTTCTGGTCGTGCTCCTGCAAGAAGGAACGAAACTTGCTTTTTTCCATGACGCCCATCTCGTCAGTCTCCCGCCGTGCTTCCGGGCGCGCGGCGCCGCGCGGCCCCTATCCTAACACAGCGGTGCCGAAGCCTCCTTTCGCTCCACACCGTGATGGGATAGAGTATCGCCATGCACATGTACCTTAAGATCCTGGCTCACCCCATCTTCCCCGATCTGGGCTTTCATATGCCGATGATCGTCGATCTCTCCCATCCTTTGATCTTGCTCCAGGGTGAGAACGCTTCCGGCAAGTCGACCTTGTTGCAGTCCATCTATATGGCGTTCAAGGGAGAGCAGGCGGAGGGCTACGTCTACAACGCCGAGTTGGGGGACGTCGATCCCAAACGGGTCTTCCTGTTCGACGCCGAGCAGCACAACCCACGCAACCAGCTCGGCTTCTTCGAGAACCAACCGGAGATGAAGGAATTCTTGCAGATGGCAAGCCACGGACAGGTGATGCTGTCTTTGTTTCGACAGAGCTTTCCCAAGCTTCCCGAGGGAACGGTACTCCTACTCGACGAGCCAGAGATGGCGCTCTCCCCTTCTAATCAGAAACGCGTGCTCAAGATGCTCCTCGAGCTGGTCGATCAAAAGAACTTTCGCATCATCGCCGCGACCCATTCGCCCGCGCTCATCGAGGCCAAGGAAACGTACGTCATCAACTTGGAGCGGCACATCAACAAGAACACCATCCCATCCGATATGGGAGTGGAAGGACAGAGCACCCTGCACTAGCGTCCCAAATGGCTTAAAATCAGCATCTTAGTCTGGCCGGACGCATGGACCATTGATTCCAAACGTATTCATTTAGGGGATCGGCTCCCAGGTCCGATCCCGTACCATTCGCCCCTCTCGACGGCCACTACAGTCCAGGAAGCGGCTAGTTCGTTGATAATTAGTAGCTTGCGCCGAAGTGCTCCTCTATCCTGTATCCCGGTGTCATACGGCGGGTACGTGTATATGGGTGGCACATTGAGCCTTGGGGCTGCTTCCGAGGTCATCTGGTTCAAGGCCCCACTCGCCCTATAACCAAAGAGGTGGATTCCTAATGCATCGACCGATCAAGTACGCGGAAAAAGCCCTCACCTATACGGCCAACGGAGTCTGGTTCGTCTTCGAAAAACTGAACCGCATCCGTCCTCGCCCCTCGTTCACGCCGAGCTGGTCCGAGAAGCCGCTTCTCAAGTCGTGGCAGAAGACCAAGCCGACTCTGGGTTGGCCTCGCACGACCGACTCGCTGTGCCCGAAGTGCATCCCGGAAGCGCGCGACCAGATTCTCAATGGTGACGGCGACTACAAGGTCTTCATCAACGAGAAGGTCGGGGAGATCAAGGCCCAGATCATCGAGCGCGACGGCAAGATC
>JBOGJF010000871.1:0-2389 GCA_050747785.1 Vicinamibacteria bacterium | reverse complement strand
GGTCTGGGGAGGTCATGACGCAGTCCCCTCCGAAAGCCGTCACCGCGTCATGGATTCGGGAATCGTCGGTCGCCACCAAGACGCGATCGACCCGACGGGCCTCGGCCGCGCGACGGTAGACGTGCTCGATGAGCGTGCGCTCGCCGATCCTAGCGAGAGGTTTTCCGGGGAGACGTTGAGAGCCAAAGCGGGCGGGAATGACCGCTATGTTCCGCATTCAAGCCATAAATGGAGCGGTCTGCTTGCAGTGCACTCGGTATCATAGCTCCCGTCGATCTTCCGTGTCAACGACCTTTTCCCGCTTCCGCTTGGTTGTTATAGTGACGTGATGGTGCGAGCTCTGGCAACGGTGTGCCTTCTGCTGTTCGCGCGCGGAGCGAGCGCGGATTCCGGCCCCCGGCTGGTGGGTGCCAGGGCAACCGCACTGGCCGGAGCCTTCACCGCCGTGGCGGACGACTCGGCGGCCTTCTATTGGAATCCCGCAGGAATCGTCCACGGAAGCTTGATCCGAGGGGGCTTCTACGGTGGCACTTCCTTTCAGGACCGGAACGAGCTCGTCGAGCGCTTGCGTTCCGAGGTACCGAGTGACGGTTCCGTGCTCGAGGGTGGTCCGTCTTTGGGTTTTTCGACGAGCTTTACAGCGTTCGGCGTCGCCGTCTCCCATTTTACCGAGACCGACACGTTCCTGGAAGGCACCACCTTGACTTCGCGAGGGCTCGAAACGCTCGACGTCACGATGACGATCGTGCAATCTCTTCCCGTCGACGTGCTGACACTCGGGGCGAACGTCAACGTCATTCGTGGCACCGCCTTCGAGCAGCAAGCCCCAGCGGCATCGGTGCCCCCCTCGGATCGCAACGTGAGCGATCTCTTCGAGGGGGCGACCTCCTCCGACGGGCGCGCGGAGACCGAGATCGGGCTCGATGCGAGTGTCCTTTATCAGCCGAGAGATTGGATACGTGTCGGTCTCATGGGGCGGAACCTCACCCGGCCGACCTTTCATACGCCGAGCAACGAAGAGATCGTCCGCGACCGACACGCGCGCGCCGGCGTCGCTTTCATGAAGGACCCGGGTTGGCTGGTCGCGATCGATTTCGATCTCACGTCCCGCGATGCTCCGGAGCTTGCGAAGACGATGCCGTCCTGGCGAGAGCTGGCGCTCGGCGCAGAGAAGCAGTGGGGAGACCGCCGGGTCGCGCTGCGTGGCGGTGTTCGATCGGAGCTAGCGGACGGCGCCTTGCGGCGGCCGGGCTTCTCGATCGGAGTCGGTGTGCGCATCGCCATGTTGATCGTGGACGTGGGCGGGATCACGAGCACGGAAAGGCGCCAGGGAGGGGTTTGGCTGGGGCTCAGCCTCACACGGTGAATCTTCGGGGCTCGCGCTCTCGAACCAGGGCCTGTGGGGCGGCTTTTGACCCGGCGAGGGCCCGCGAACCCTTGTGGGGAGCGGGTTTTCGATGTTCGGGGGGATGGTGTCCCTTGACAATTTTCGACCCGGAGGGTAAAGTAATCTATTCACGGTAATCCATTGTGAACAGAGAAACTTAAGGCTCCGGTCCAGATCGAGTTCGAGCGGGGTAGGTGGATGCCAATTAAGCTCGGCGAGTTGCTGGTTAAGGAAAATCTGATTTCACCCCATCAACTTCAAGAAGCCCTGACCTATCAAAAACAACACGGCGGGAAGTTAGGGTATAACCTGGTGAAGCTTGGCTTCGTCAAGGACGAGGAGATCACTGGTTTGCTTTCCCGACAGTATGGCGTGCCCGCCATCAATCTCGCTCGCTTCGAAATCGATCCCTCGGTCATCAAGCTAGTACCCGCGGAGACCGCGCAAAAGTATCAGATCATCCCTCTCTCGCGAGCCGGCGCGAACCTCACCATCGCCATGGTCGATCCAACCAACGTCTTTGCGATGGACGACATCAAGTTCATGACCGGCTACAACGTCGAGCCGGTGGTGGCCTCGGAAACGGCCATCATGGACTCTATCGACAAGTATTACGGGTCGGCGCATTCTCTGCAGCTCAAGGAAGTGATGAGCGAGCTTGCCGAGACGGATGCGGGTGATGTCGAGGTTCTCGAGGAGACGTCGGACATCGACCTCGAAGAGCTGGAGCGTTCCAGTGAAGAGGCTCCCGTCGTCAAGCTCTGCAACCTCATTCTGACCGACGCCCTTCGTCGCGGAGCGAGCGACATCCACATCGAGCCTTACGAGCGGGAATTTCGTGTGCGGTTTCGGATCGACGGCGTCCTGTATGTGGTGATGAACCCGCCGATGAAGCTCCGCGACGCGATGACATCCCGCCTCAAGATCATGGCCAAGCTCGACATCTCGGAAAAGAGATTGCCACAGGACGGACGCATAAAGATCAAGGTAAAGGTCGACGAC
>JBOGJF010000870.1:0-3067 GCA_050747785.1 Vicinamibacteria bacterium | reverse complement strand
GGCGCCAGGGGAGAACTGTACCAGCAAGTCGATGTCGCTGTCAGGCCGGGCGTCCCCACGCAGGGACGGAGCCGAACAAAGCGAGCCGCTCGACACCAAGGGCGCGGATCTCCGCAAGGCGAGAGAGGAGCTCGGGCCGTTCAGCAAGCGAGTTCTCGGCCGGCTCGATCGAGTGCGAGGCGGTATCTTCCGGTGGAACGAGCTCCGTGGGCGGAGCGGGCAGAGGGTCGGTCGGCAAACGGTGCAGCAGGGCGTTGATCTGCGCGATGAGAATGTTTCGGGTCGTTCGTATGACCACGTCTTCGTGAAGTACGTGAGCGGCTTCGACCTCGGCCTGGATGGGGTCCTGTTGAGAAGCAAGTCCAGACGCGTACCGAACCGTAGCCACTCTCTGGAACTCCCGCAAGAGCTCACCGTGTGCGGCATTGATCTCGAGCGAGCGTTCGACGAAGTAGTAGTCGTCGAAGAGGGACGATGCCATCGCGGCGAGCTGCAACCGCACCGCCTGGAAGTCGTAGCGCGCCGCCTCCGCCTCGGCTCGTGCGATCTGTCCTTCGAGGTCGAGCCTCCCAGGGTAGGGGAACCGTTGGATGAACTCGATGCGCTGGCCGTAGCGTACGTCATCGGAGCCGATGCTGAGCGGCGCGAAACCATAGGAAAGCATGGGATCCTGGAGGCTCGCGACCTGGGGCTCTCGTTGTTCGGCCGCTTCCCACACACGGCGCGCGGCTTCCACGGAAGGGTTCCGTTCCAGGACGGCCCGAACGAGCGCGTCACGTCTCAGGCGATCCTCTCCCGCAAACGGATCCGGGCGTGTTTGAGTCTCCTGGCCCGAAACCTCGATCCCCGCCAGGGTGATGAGCCCGACCAAAATGTAGAGCACGCGGATAGGTACTTGTCCTTTCATCGAAACCTCTCTAAGAAAGTGAGACCTTGGACGCGGGTGAAACCTGGAGCCGAAGGAGTACCGACGGGGCTACTCCGGGCGAGGCATCGCCCACAGAGAGAGGTTGAGAGACTAAATCAGAAGGGGAACGGCTCGGGGTGGGTGTGGATTCGGGTCGAGGAAGCCTCGGGCTAGCGAGATGAGTGTGCCGTGAGTTTCGTTTTGGAACGAAATCCGTGTAACGAGTACCGCGCCGGTCGCGGCATGCTCGAGCTCGGTCCTGCTGCGGCTGGTCATGAGCTCCTCGGCCGGAGCGTTCTTCCCCCGGTCCGGTTGGCAACAGTCTTCCATCGTCGACCCATCGAACCGGCTCGTGTCCTTGCGGCAGCACTCCATCGCGCGGTCACGCTCCGGTCGGCTGTTACAGAGAACCCCGTCTAGCAGGGTGATGAAAAAATAGGTTTGGAGACACGAAATGCTTCGATCTGAGTGTTCAGGAACTGGGGAGCAGAAGGAACACGCTCTTCGTTTTCTCTTCTGGCCTCCGGAAGGAGGCCTGGGGACGGCAGTTTGGCGCTCAAGCTGTCGCCGCCATCAGGTTACGCATGCGGACCAGGTTGTACGCCGCCGAGGTAAATGTGAATACCCAATTGACCAGGGGCAGGCCGCGGTGTCTCAGCTTATCGAGCAATCCTACGGTCTTCATCCATCCGAAAGGTTCTTCGATCTGCTTTCTTTTTCGTTGACTCACTTCGTAGCCCTCGTGACGTGTGGTCCGTCTATCCAAGGCGGAGTGTGTCTTCCGAGCCAAGTGGGGAGTGACCCCCATCTCCCGCAAACTTTCGACGAACTCGAACGTGTCGTATCCCTTGTCTCCGCCCAGCGTGATGCGAGTACCGTCCTTGGTAAGCGGCTTTACCAACTCCAGAGCAGCTTCCCGTTCAGCACGACCATGAGCGAGGGTTGCCTGAACACTCACCAAGATTCCATTTCGATTCTCCGCAACCGCGTGACCAAGATAGGAGAGCTTCGCTTCGCGACCGGGCCCCTTGCGAAACAACCGGCTGTCGGGATCTGTGGTGGATCGATGGGTATCATTCTTACGACGCTCGCCCCGAAAGTTCACCATCGGATTGGAAGGGTCATCGTCCGACGGGTCAGCGTTCTCATCCTTTTTCTGGAAGCTCTTCTGAGATGCCCACGCCTCCAGCAGGGTGCCGTCGACGGAAAAGTGTTCTTCCGAAATCAGCTCTTGTTCTCGGGCCTGCTTCACGATCTCCTTGAAGAACGCAGCAGCGATATCGCCCTGAAGCAGTCGGTCCCGGTTCTTACTGAACACGGTTACATCCCACAGCGATTCGTCCATCCCCAATCCAACAAACCATCGATACAAAAGGTTGTATTCAAGCTGCTCCATCAACTGTCGCTCCGAGCGAATTGTATACAGCACTTGGAGCAGGAGAGCACGAACCAGCTGCTCAGGGGGGATCGACGGTCGACCGTATCGAGAGTACAACCGACTAAAACGTGGGGAGAGCTTCTTGAGCGCTTCGTCCACCATCTTTCGGATTGGACGAAGCGGGTGACCTGCTGGAACTCGCTTCTCTGGCGTGATGTAGCTAAACAACCCGGCGCTCTCTACAGGCTCACCCCTCATTGCACGTCCTTTCTGAATGAACTACGGAGTGATCCTATATGAAAAGAAGCCCTCTTGACCCGACTTTTTCATCACCCTGCTAGTGCCGAGAGCACCGTCACCGAGACGATGATCCAAGAGACGGCGTGGAGTCGAATGGACCCCGGCTTGGACCTCATTACCTATTCTTACCTCAGGTTAGAGATGGGGTCAACGCGCTCCCGGTGCTGCGCTCATTGACGGGCGGCGGGCGGGTTCGGATTGTGTTGCGTCCAGGCGTTCACCAACTTGAGGTTCCGAAGACGCGTCAGGTCGAGCGGTGCCTCACCCACCACGACTTTGACCGATCGCCAACACGCCCAGTCCCAGTCCGTGTCGTTTCTGGGTCCCGGGGAAGTCACCAAGGACAGCGACACTTTGCCCTGATGGCCTGGTTCCGCGACGGGAAGAATGACCGGCGGCAGCTTGTCCGTGGCAAGAACGTGCCGCTGATACCGGCGCAAGTCATCGGTCCACACTTCGAAGGTCACGCCGTCGGTTTTCTC
>JBOGJF010000869.1:0-2642 GCA_050747785.1 Vicinamibacteria bacterium | reverse complement strand
GTAGAGTACGGCCCCCGAAAGACTCTTGAGTGAGGCGACGCTGGGCTCGAACGTTGTGGGATTGGCTCCCGGAGGAATCATCACCTCGACGCGGACCCGGCCGGCCGCAATCCGCTCCACGAAGTAGGACTGTGGAAGTACGGACACCGCGACGACCGGCCGCTGGTCGGGCTCGTTGACCCGGCCGCACGCCGCTGCCATCGCCATCAGGCACAGGAACCCGAATCTTCCCAGCGTCATGGGTCACTCTAACGAGGGGGCGAGCACAAGGTCAAGCTGGCGGGTTACAATTCGACGCCATGAAGCCGAGTTTGCGCCTCCCGCTCCTCCCAACGCCGAAGAAACTACTACACCTTCGCGGCAGCTTCGATCTCCGAAGCGCTCCCCCCATCGTGCTGACGCCCCGGTCAAACGATTCCGACTTTGCTTCGGCCGTCGCGCTTCGGCAAGGCTTGGCCGGTCAATGCGGCATCGAGTTGAGTGTCGAGACCCACGCCCGCGTCGAAGATCTCGGCCCGCGCATCGAGCTCCACCGCCGGGGCGCGCGGGGACAAGCCTACGTTTTGGAGGTACGCCCCCACCGGATTGATCTCCAGGGTGAGGGACCCGCCGGTCTCCGCTATGCGGTCGAGACCCTGATCCAGCTCGCTTCAGGGGGACGTGAGATCCCCGCGTGTCGGATCGACGACGCCCCGGACCTCGCGCTCCGGGGGATTCTCATCGACATTTCCCGTGGCAAAGTGCCCAAGCCCGATACCTTGCGGGCCCTCGTCGACTTCTGTGTGCGTCTCAAGCTCAACACCCTGATGCTCTACACCGAGCATACCTTCCGCTTTCGTCGCCATCCCGAGATCGGCGCCGATTCTGACCCGATGGCAGCGGAGACCATTCGACAACTGGACTCGTATGCCGCGGCCAACCACGTCGAGCTCATCCCCACGCTTCAATCGCTCGGGCACATGCATCAGATCCTGAAGCTGCCACGCTATCGGCACCTCGCGGAATCCGATCGCCGGTGGTCGCTTTCTCCCAGCAAACCGCAAACCTATGACCTTCTGCGAGACCTGTACGACGAGTACCTGCCCAACTTTCGATCACGCCTCTTCAACGCCAATTGCGACGAACCCGTCGACCTCGCGGACGGCACGAAGTATTTCGAGCACGTCGAGAGGGTGCGGCGGCTCGCATTGGCTCACGGGAAACGCGCGATGATCTGGGCCGACGTCATACACGCCAACCCGGAGTCCATTGGGAAGCTCGATCGCGATCTGGTCTTGCTCGACTGGTGGTACGAAGCCGATCACGACTACGAGCGCGTTCGCGTGTTCTCCGACCACCGCATCCCGTTTCTCGTTTGCCCGGGCACCTCGAGCTGGAACGCGCTCTTCCCGCGGCTCGAGAACAGCATCGCCAACATTGCCCGATACGCGGCGGCCGGGAAACGTCACGGCGCGTGGGGACTCGTCAACACGGATTGGGGCGACGGCGGGCACTACAATCTATTGGGCAACTCCTGGTTTGGTTTCGCGTGGGGGGCGCAGCAAGCTTGGTCGGGGGACGCCCCGGGTGAGATTTTCGACCGGGCCTTCTCCCGTCTTGTCTTTGGAGACGCAAGCGGCAAGATCGCACGCGCCTATCGCATGTTGGGCGCTTTGCACGGAACAGGGTTCAACGTCAAAAACGCCTCGCCACTTCAATCGCTCTACTTCGATGACTTGGGACCCGCCAAGTTCACCAGCCGCGCCAAGGCCGGGACACTGAAGAAAACCGAGACTCGTTTGAAGCGCGTACGAGCGGTGCTCGTGAATCTCGAGGACCGCTTCTCGAGAGAAAAGACGACCCACGGTGAGCTCGTGTACGCGACCGATGCTTCTCTGCTGGCGGTGCGAAAGGCGCTGGCCGGCCTCGACTACTTCGAGTGGCGCCGGCGCCCGGCTTCCCTCAGCCCCAGCCAGCGAGGTCGGCTATCCCGGAGGCTAGTGACTCTAGCGTCCGAACAAGCCGCCCTCGGTCGCACACTCTGGCGCTTGTGGCGGGAAAGGAACTATCGTTCGAACTTCGAAATAACCAAGAAGAAACTCGCCACTTCCATTCGGAGCTTGCGCGGAGGGGCGCGCCGTCTCGACAACGATCGACCGCCGCCGCTTCCGAAGGGTGAGTAGGCTTCCGCGCCACCCTCAGGCGCGATCGTCCTGCGAACCCGTGCCTCCTTCGGGATCTTCGGGATCCTCAGTTTCCTTCGATGCATCGGACGATTCGTAATCGTCGTGTCTTTCCTGGAAGTCGTCGCCTTGATCATCGAACAAGTCGCGCTCGTCCGGTTCGATGGCGTGAGCATCATCGCCCCGCAGGGGCGGACTCTGTTCACTCCCTTCCGGTTCTTCCGGATTCGAGAGCCCAACCGGTGGAGCACTTCGTTCGGCCTCGGTCTGTTCAGCCTGTTCAGCCTGTTCAGCCTGTCCGGAAACTCCAGAAAGTCCCCTAGACTCTTCGGACGTTTCGGAATCCGGGCGCCTCTCGGCGACAGCTTGAACCTCTTGGCGTACCTCCTCGCGCGGCGTGCCACGTTCCGGGGGCGGCGCGCCTGAGAACGCGGGCTCAATCCTCTCGCGGTCTCGGAAGCCTCCCGGTCGGTGTCCGGA
>JBOGJF010000868.1:0-6918 GCA_050747785.1 Vicinamibacteria bacterium | reverse complement strand
CTCATTGAAAGCCGTTAGAGGCAGACCAGGGTGGTGGTTCGCGTGACGCCCTTCAGCCCGCCAATCTTGCCCGCCACGACTGGAGAGATCTCCCTCAAGTCGTCGACTTCCAAACGCACAACGATGTCGTAGGGCCCGGTGACGGTGTCGACCTCACGCACGGCTTTGATTCGCTGGATCTCGCCGACTATCGCCCCCACCCGACCCGGTAAGGTCTGCACCAAGACGAAGGCCCTGAGAAGCTTCGACTCCTCCGGACCGAGCCTGCCGGTCGGCCGCTTTTGCGTCATCATGCTCCCCCTCGTGCCCCTCGCTAGCCTACCCGGTCCCCGGCCCCCCAAGCCGAGACCTGGGTTTGATCGGGGCTCGGGATCTGATAATATAGGGTTGCGAGGTCAAACCAAACTCGCTTCCGGCCCTGCTACCAACCGAGCCGGAATGCCACCGCGGTTGCGGAGGCCCTTAGTTCCATTGACAACCCCGAGAGTCGGTCGCTCGCCTTATATAGGCATGGTTTAGGTATGAGAAACAATGGACCGTCCAAGCACGCCTGATTCCAGTACGGCGGGTCTGCTCGAGATCGGTGCCCAAGGAAGCGGCCACCTGCGGGTGGCCCAACACAACTTCCTTCCCAGACCGGAGGACGTTCACGTTTCCTCCCGTCTCATTCAGCAGTACCATCTGAAGGAGGGTCACTTCCTGACCGGCCCCATCGGTCGGGGGAAGCCCTCTCGAAGGAACCACCGACGCGGCGGCGGGGGTGGAAACGCCCCTATCGAGCTCACCGCCGTCGAGACTATCAACGGGCACTCGCTCGATTCGCTTCCGCCGATTCGCAATTATACCGACCTGGTGAGCGAGCACCCCTCGCGCGCCCTCAAACTGTCTCACGGCGAGCCGGACGAACCGCTTTCCCTGAGGGTCATCGACCTCATCGCCCCCATCGGCCGTGGTCAACGAGGGCTCATCGTCGCGGCGCCCAAGACCGGCAAGACCATTCTGCTGGAGCAGATCGGCAGCGCTATCGCCAAGCACCACCCCGAGGTACACCTCATCGTCCTTCTCATCGATGAAAGGCCGGAGGAAGTCACCCACATGCGGCGAACCGTCAACGGTGAAGTCATCGCTTCCTCCGCCGACAGCACTGCGGCGTCCCACATGAAGGTCGCCCGGCTGGTTCTGGAGAGGTCCCGCCGCCTGGTCGAGATGGGGCACGATGTGGTCATCTTGCTGGACTCGATCACCCGGCTTGGTCGAGCCGCGAACCGTCAGCAGCGAGGCCGCGGAAAAACGATGAGCGGTGGGATCGACTCCCGCGCCCTCGAGTTCCCACGACAATTTTTCGGTGCGGCGAGGAACATCGAGAACGGCGGGAGCCTGACCATCCTGGGGACGGCATTGGTCGACACCGGAAGCCAGATGGATGAAGTCATCTTCCAGGAGTTCAAAGGGACCGGCAACATGGAGCTCGTGCTCGATCGCCGTCTTGCCGAAAGCCGCATTTTCCCGGCTATCGACATCTCTCGTTCCGGCACGCGCCGGGAAGAGATCCTACTGACCAAGGAAGAGCTTCCCAAAGTTCATCTGCTCCGGCGAGCCCTCGCCGGGCTCAAGCCCCCCGAGGCGATGAATCTACTCCTCGACCGGATGAGGAAAACAACCTCGAACAAGGAGCTCCTCGACCGCATCAAGGTCACGCAGACCTGACGTCCCCAGTTCCTTTATCGCTTTTCTGCTCCCGCGTCGCTCCGAAGGCGCAACACCGTTTCGGGGGCCACTCCCTGGTCATCGTGCTTGACGTAGACGTAGAGATCCTCGACCTGGCTCAGGATGTCCCCAATCTGACCACGCGCCTGCTCGATCTCTTGATCGGTGTAGGGTGGAACCTTCCGCAAACGGACGTACCCGTGGGGCGCGGTCGACGTGAAGGTCGATTCACCAATTTCCGCTTCGGCGGCGCACAAGGCCACACCTCGGTCCCGCAGCGCCTCGACCACTGCCGGATCGTTCCAAGACTCGTGCCGGAACTCGAGCGCGTATCGGTGACCGGGGGGAAGCTCCTGCAAGAAGCTCTTCAACCGATCCAAGTTGGCGCGGAAATAGGGCGGGAGCTGGAATAGAATCGCTCCAAGACGAGGGCCGAGAGGCTCGGCCGCCTTTAGAAACTCTTCCACCGACTCCCCCACGCTATTGAGGCGTGCGCGGTGAGTGACGCTCTGGTGCATCTTGAGCGAGAACGTAAACGACTCCGGAGTCTTCTCCGCCCAGGATGACAAGAGCTTAGTAGTCGGGAACCGGCGAAATGTGTGATTGATCTCGACGCTGTTCAAACGCGAGGCGTAAAACGCGAGGTACTCGTCGGCGGGTGTCTTGGGCGGGTAAAAGGAACCGACCCACTCGCGAAAGCTGTAGCCGGATGTCCCCGCATAGAGCATGAAGCAATCTACTTCACGGCCTCGGCTCGTGTAAACGCCGGCCCCGGTCGACAGACTAGCAGGGTTAACGCATTAGATTTCCCGTAACCAGCGGAAGCCGAAATCGGAGTAGTGGAGCTCGGGAGGTAGGCTGCTGCGTGCCGCGCAACGCGTGACCACGCATTGGTGCCGCCACGATCCGCCGCGGGCGGCGCGTCGAATGCTCGTCCGCGGGGCGCAGGGATTTTCTTCCGGCGACACTTCGTAGAATCTGGGATGGTAGCCGTCGAGGCACCACTCGTGGACGTTGTCCGCCATGTTGAAGAGTCCATAGTCGTTCGGCGGCGTGACGGCCACATCGTTGGGCCCCTCGAGCGGACCCGCGAGCCGCGTATGGCCGCCGGCCGCCGGATCGTCACCCCAGGGGAACTGCCGTTGCGCTCGACCTCCACGCGCGGCTTTTTCTCTTTCCGCCTCGGTGGGAAGACGGATCTCCAGACCTGTTTCCTCGGATAGCCATCGACAATACGCGATCGCTTCGTGCCAATTGACCCCCACCACAGGCTGCGCGGGGCGTGAGAACAGAGGCTCGTCCCACCAAGGAGGGGGCTCGGCTCCGGTGGACCGCAAATAGATCTCGTACTCCTTCCTCGTAACCGGAGTGGACGCCGTCTCGAATGCGGAGACGAAGACTCGATGCTCCGGCTCTTCGTCGTCGCGTAACCCGCGCGAACCCATGAGGAAAGACCCCTCCGGCACCAGTACGCGCTTGGGCAGGACCTTCGCGAGAACGTGCCTAGACATGAGGCATGAGATCTTACTACGAGGCTTTGCCAGACGCCTCAACCCGCGGCGCGCGCCACGTCGGACATTCGAATCTTGGCGGGATCGAACTTTTCGAGAGACGCTTCGAGCTTCGCGAAGGTCTGCGAGAAACTGGGTAGGGTCTTGCGGGCACGGCTGAGGGGATTGACGCGAGCGATCACGAAGTTCTTGACGTACGGGTGCGTGATTCCTTGACTCTTCAAGGCCTTGACGGCTTCGGTCAGGAGCCCGTCCGCGCGCTCCAGGCTGGCGGCGCGGGCCAGGCGCTCCTCGAAGGCCTTGGGCAGAGGTTCCTTGAGGAACTTGTCGACGCGACGGAGTATCGGCGAGAAGACGCTTCCGGCAAAGCGTGGCTTCTTCTCATAGACCAATCCCAACGTGATGAGGTACGCTTCTTCGAACTGGAAGCCGAACTCCTGCTCCGAGCTGCGCCCAGTGGATTCCATCAGCGCTCGGTACATGCGGATGACCTCGAGAGACTTGTCCTTGAGATTGTGCGCCTTCTCGGTATTGAGTGCCAGGATCTGAAAGGCAACGTCCTGGTCGGGAATGAGGACGACCGAGACGAACTTGGCTTTCAGCTGCTTGAGGGCGGCGAGGCGGTGGTTACCGTTCGGTGTCCAGTAACTACCTTCCTCGGTGCGGATCACGACCAGCGGATCGATGAAACGGTTCAGCTTCTTGATGACTTCGCCCAGACGCTTGACATGAGGGGGGGAGAGGTCACGCTGATACGGAGTGGGATGAACCCGGTCCAAAGGCAGCAACGCGAAGATCTGCCACGCCTTTCCTACCGGCTCCTGGTAGACGGCAAGTGCACTGCCGCCGTCTCTTTCGACCTGCTCGGCCAATTGGGTGACGAGGGAAGGAACTCTTACGCTGGACGGGGACATGCGTGTCTGCCCGTTTAGGACGGACTAATTCTTGAAAAGATTGTGGAACGCGGCCCGGGCATCCTGCGTGGTGTCCGCGCGCTTGCCGGTGGCATCCAAGACTTGGGCCGGCTTGAAGAGAGCACAATCATTCGCGGCTCCCTTGTCGGCGATTCGGGCTTCGATCGGCTCCCGGCACTCCCAACGCGCGCCCGGGTCGAAGTGCTTACAGTGGCGGCAAGAATGCAATGGCGCCTGACACTTGGCGCAGTTGGTGTCTTTCTTGACGTCCAGAAGGCTGGCCGGCACCTGGTTGCCGCAACGACTGCAACGTACGACCAGCGTCACGTCGCGATCGACGGCGTGCCGAAGCGAGCGAACCTGCTCCCGGTTTCCGAGGTCGACCTTGGGCTCGCGGCGACGCGTCTCTTTCTTGTCTTCCTCGTACTCGCTCTCCCGGTAACCTCTCTGACGGTACTTCATGCAAAGCTCTCCTTCTTCTTGTCCCCTTTAGAGTCTGTTTCTTCCCTTCGCAAAAACGGAGAAACCTCTCCGCACGCTATGGGGTACCTTTCATCGGCAGGGAAGTGCAGGTGCCAAGAAGCGGCTTTCGTGTGGCAAGCCGGTCGAACCCGGCGCCTCTTCTCGGAACATCCAAAGCATAGCACGTTCCCATGGCCCGGTCCAGGCGGTTCCCGGTCAGCGGCACCCTTCGTCCGAGGCGACGACGGCCCTAGCGAGACTGGTCGAGAGCGTTCTCGATATCCGCGATGAGGTCGTCCGCGTCTTCGATCCCGAGGGCTAAGCGGACGAGGCTATCGCGAATGCCGGCTTGCTCGCGCTCTTCCGGTGACAGCATGGCATGAGACGTCAGACACGGGATGGAGACCAGCGAGTCGACCCCTCCCAAGCTCGGCGCAACATGCAAGAGCCGCAGATGGTTCACGAACCGCTTCGCGGTCTCCAACGTGCCCTCGAGCTCCAAGCTCACGACGCCGCCTCCACCCTCCATTTGACGCCGCGCGAGCTCGTGCTGTGGGTGACTGGTCAGCATCGGGTAGAAGACGCGCCTCACGCCCGACCGACCTTCGAACGCCTGCGCAACAGCCAGGGCATTGTGGTTCTGGCGATCCACACGAACCGCGAGCGTCTTGGTCCCCCGTAACAAGAGATAAGCACCATGGGGATCCATGACGCCTCCGAGAACTTTCAGATTGGACTTTGCGTGCTTCACGATTTCCCGGGATCCGGCCAATACACCCCCCAGCAAATCCGCGTGACCCCCGAAGTACTTGGTCGCAGAGTGCAATACTCCGTCGATGCCGTGCTCCACGGGGCGACTATTGAAGGGCGTGGCGAACGTGCTGTCGATGAACGTTTTCACTCCTTTGGAGCGGGCGATCTCGGCGACCGCTTCTAGATCCACGAGTCGCAGAGTGGGGTTGGTGGGAGACTCTAGATAAAGGACGCGCGTGTTGTCCCGGAAGCTCCGCTTCATCCCGTCGAGGTCGGTGCAATCGACCCAGCTCACGTCGATGCCGAAGCGGGGGAGTAGCTCTCGGGCGAAACGAAACGTACCCCCATAGACTTCCCGTTGAAAAACGACGTGGTCTCCCTTCTCGAGGAAGGCAAGGAGAGTCGTCGTGATCGCCGCCATGCCGGAGCCGAAGACCAGCGCGGACTCCGCCCCTTCGAGCGTGGCCACGGCCTCCTCGGCCGCGGTCAGAGTCGGGTTGCCATAGCGCGTGTAGAACGTATCCCCCTCTTCTTCCAGACGGATCTGCTCGTCGACGTCGGTGGCCTCGAAGGTGGCGGAAAGGTAGATGGGCTGCGCCACCGGCCGATTGGTTCTTTTCTCGTGCGACCTTGGGTTGACGGCGCGGGTCGACAAGTGAAGCTCGTCTCGTTTCATGATTGCCCTCGTTTTGTTGGCTTGCTGCGCGTCACCCGTGACGGTTCCGGGAGGTGCTCCGCGGCCGGCGCGGCTGGCAGCGAGCGCAATAATAGGTCGAGCGACCTGCCTGTACGATCTTCCTGACCGGTGCCCGACAGCGAACGCAAGGCTCCCGGTATCGGCCGTAGACAAGAAAGCGATTCTCGGCGTCGCTCTCGTGCAGGTACCCGATCTCGTCAGCGCGTTCGCGCCGCAGCGCTGCCCTGAGGCTCTCCCGCAAGGCGCGGTGAAGTCTTGCGACTTCTTCCGGGCGAAGCTGCTCGGCTGGGCGTGACGGGTGGATTCCGCCTTGGAACAAAGCCTCGGCGGCATGGATGTTCCCCAAGCCGGCGATGCGGTGTTGATCCATCAGGAAGGACTTGATCGGCAATCGACTCCCACGCAGTCTCTCCCCGAGTCGCCGCGCAGTGAGAAGGGGGTCGAGGGCATCGATCCCGATTCTCTCCAGAGTCTTCACCGCAGCGCCGTCCGCGACTTGAAATCGGCCGAATCGCCGCGGGTCACTGAACGCAACACGCCGCCCCTCGCCGAGCTCCAACAAGATGCAGGTGGCCGGCGGGTCGGGCTCCGAACGAGTGCGGAGGACGAACTTACCAGTCATCCCGAGATGGGCCAAGACCTCACCGCGGCCACCGAGATCCCACATCAGGTATTTTCCACGGCGTCGAATTTCCCGAAGGCGAGCGCCGCACAGCACTTGCTCCACGCGGCGAACGCTTTGCCCGCGCAGGATTCGGTGGTCTCTCACTCGTGCGCTTTCGATGATGCGATTCCCGAGCCACCGCTCCAAATTCTCTCGGGCAATCTCGACCTCGGGAAGCTCAGGCATCGGGCCTCACGCTCCGCGCCAGCT
>JBOGJF010000867.1:0-7012 GCA_050747785.1 Vicinamibacteria bacterium | reverse complement strand
GGCTTTCGCTGCTGGCGCTGATTCTGATCCCGTTGGTAGGCCTGGCGCGGGAGGACAGTCGATGGCTGGGATCGGCACGAAGCGTCACATCGATCCTGGCGATTGTCTACCTATTGTTCTTCCCCCTGGACTGGCTGTTCCTCTCCGATCGGCTGATATTTGCGGTCGTGCATCTGATCTTCTACCTGAAGGTGCACACGCTTCTTCACTTACAAACCGGTCGCGATCGCCGCCGGCTCTATGTCTTGTGTCTCTTCGAGATGCTGGCTGCGGCTTCCATGACGATCACGCTGGCGTTCGTCTTGCCGCTCGTGCTTTTCGTGCTGTTGGGCTCCCTGGTTCTACTACTCGAGCAGGCCAGCGGTCACCGAACGACGTTCGATGAACGAGCGCTCTTGAGGCGAGCCTCGGCGACGGCGGGAATCTTGGGCGCAGTCGTTCTGGTTCTCGCCGGGAGCATCTTCGTGTTTCTTCCTCGTTCTTCGCAGGCCGATTTCAGACTGGGAGGGCTGCGTGGGATCACGAGCACCGGTCTCAGCGAGCAGATCCGCCTCGGCGATTTTGGCGAGATCAAGAAGAGCCGCGATGTGGTGATGCGGGTCCTGCTGGACGAGCGGCAAGAAGCCCCCGCCGCGCGTTGGAGGGGCGCGGCCTATGATCGGTACGTGAACGGGGAGTGGAGGGCGAGCTTTGGCGAAGTGTCCGAGCTTCCTCGGTCGGCGATCGGCGAGTATTTGCTGAACCGCCCATCCGATGAAGAAGGCATATCGAGCGAGGTATTTCTGGAGCCTCTCGATACCGATCTGGTGTTTCTGCCGCCCGCGTCGCTCCGACTCTCGACGTCGCTCCCCAATGTTTTCGTCGATGCCTACCTCGCGGTGCGGACCGGTCGACCGCGTCGGGCCGGTCGACATTACGCCGTGGAATGGCTGCCGAACGCGGCCCCTGATTCGACGGCGCTGGGAGCGGTGCGGCTCGCCTCCGACACCGAGCGGTACTACCTCCAAGTCCCGGCGCTCTCGGATGACTTCAGCCGTCTGGTCGACGAGGTCGTTCCCGTGGGTCGCCCGATCCGCGAGACGGCGGCGGTCGTTGAGCGGTATCTCGAGTCCACCTATGACTACTCGCTCACGACCCCGGCTCGCACCCGGCCCGACCCACTGGAGGATTTTCTTTTCGATGCGAGGGCGGGCCATTGCGAGTTCTTCGCAACCGCGATGGCGATGATGATGCGGGCGCGGGGCATCCCGGCGCGGCTGGTCACCGGTTTTCAGGCGGGCGAGATCAACGATCTCGGGAACTTCGAGGTGGTGCGCAAGGAGGAGGCGCATGCCTGGGTGGAGGTCTTCGACCGAAGCTTGGGATGGCTAACGTTCGACCCGACGCCTCCATCAACTTCCGTGGCGGCGACGACGAGCAGCTTCGAGCTCGTCACGCTCGGCGTCGACTCGCTGCGCATGCTGTGGGACATGTACGTGGTTACGTTCGACTACGAAAGGCAGCGCGGCGTGTGGCGTCGGGCCGGTAGCGTGTTGGGCTGGACCGCGGCGGCCGCCGGGGCGACCATGGACTTCGTGAGACGCGAAAGGAACGTGTTGGTTTCCGTCGGGGTCGCTCTCCTCCTCGGCCTCGCTCTCGCGAGCACGCGAATGGGACGAAGCCTTTGGACTCGGCTCCGTTTCCGATGGCCCTTCAGGCCGTGGACCGTTCGCCGGCGCGGCTCGTACTCGGCGGTCCGGTTCTATGGCGATCTACTGGCGCGTCTGGAGCGAATGGGATTCCACCGAACACCTGGATCGACCCCCGGAGAGTATGCCCAGGCACTCGAGAGCCAGTTACCGGGGCTGACCGAGTTGACACATCTCTACTACCAGGTGCGTTTCGGTGGGGTCGACCTCGACCGGGACGAGTTGGCACGCGCCGAGCGTCTCGCCACCCTGATCCGCCTCGCGGCGCTCGCTTCGGGGCAGCCGATCCCCGTCTCGGCCGCGGGGCTCGAACGACGAGCGTCCCTGTAAAGAGTTCGCCCCAGCCCGCGGCCGGTCGATGGTTTCTTCGTACCGCTCCAACTCCCAGGTCTGAGATTGCAGAAACACGACGCGCGAAAACTGAGCGTTCTCTTGATGGCGGCGTTCATCGACATGGTGGGCTATGCGATGGTGTTTCCGTTGCTGCCGTTCTACGCGGTGCGCATGGGCGGGGGGGCGCAAATCGTAGGTTGGTTGGTGGCCGCGTTCTCCATCGCTCAGGTCGCGTCGTCGCCGCTCTGGGGGCGTTTCTCGGATCGGTGGGGTCGCCGGCCCGGACTGCTGATCAGCCTTGGGGGCTCCGCGGTCGCTTTCGTCATCTTCGGGTTCGCAACGAGTCTGTGGCTTCTTTTCCTTTCCCGGTTGGTGCAAGGCGCCAGCGGAGGGACGAGCGGAGTGATGCAGGCGTACGTTGCCGACACCGTCCCGCCCGAAGGGCGAGCCGAGGCGCTCGGTTGGCTATCTGCGGCGACGAGCGCGGGAGTGATGATCGGGCCGGCACTGGGCTCGCTGAGTTGGTGGCTTGGCCCGGAAGCCCCTGGCCTCCTCGCCGCCGCCCTCTGCGTGATCAACTTGGCCTTCGCCTGGCGTTGGCTTCCGGAGTCTAGACGCGGGGACTTCGAATCGGGCGCGGAGCCACTTGCCACGGGCGTGCCGATCGAGACGGTTCCCGACCCGGCGCATCGTCAGACGCACCAATCCTTGACGACGATGTTGTGGGAAACGCTCCGCTACCCCACGAAAGAGACGTCCGAGCTCATCTGGATCTACACGGTCGGCATGATGGCTTTCAGTGCGCTCACCGCGGTGCTGACGCTTTTTCTCATGGAGCGTTTCCACGTGCGCGAGTCGAACATCGGCTATATCTTCGTTTTTCTCGGCATGCTGTCGGTCGTCATGCGGGCCGGTGTGCTCGGGCGATTGGTGAAGGCTCTGGGTGAGGTTCGCGTGATCCAATTGGGAGCCGTGCTGTTGATGATTGGTTTCGCAACCTACCCGTGGCCGCAACGATTCTCGGTGATGATCTTCGTGATGGCTCTCGTTCCCATTGGCACGGCCCTTCTCTTTCCTTCGACGACGGCCTTGCTATCGCGGCGGGGACACAAGGAGCAACTCGGTCAGCTCATGGGAGTGCAACATGCCTTCGGAGGAGCGTCGCGCATCGTCGGACCGCTCTGGGCGGGCGCGGCCTTCCAATACCTCGGCCCGGCGGCGCCGTTCTACGCAGCGGCGGCGATCGTCGGGGTCGCCGCTCTTCTTTCCGGTCGGCTACGGCGAGAGGCTCGCACGTAGCGGTAGGGGTTCAAGATTAGAGGACCGCTGGGATCTCGCCCTCGCTCACGATAGGTTCGCGAGGGGTTTCCCCGCATCGCGATATCAAAGCCAACCCGGCATCCTCATACGTCGCTGTCTCTGGTGCTCCGACCGGACGACCTGGCCAAGTCCGTGCTCCTCGAGCCGGATCGTCTGATGTCGCTCTCCGAGCAGAAGATCGAGGCCTACGACCAGAACTTAGAGATCTTTGCCAGACTGAAATCACTATCCAACTCCAATGAGATTCGCGGCATCATCGACAAGCTGAACGAGATCGACGAGACATCGCTCCGGCCGCTCGATAGCGAGATTCTGGAGATGCTCCTCTCGGGAAGATCGGAACGGGCGAGAGAGATCTACTTCACGAGCTACGTCCCGGTGCGCGACAGCTACAGCGAGCTGGTGCAGGAGCTCACTGAGGTGGCCAATCGAGAAGCGACTTTCGCAGCGGATCGCATGAAGGCGAACAATCGGAGGGCCTGGCGGAACGCGTTCGCTATATTCATCGCGGTTGCCGTCGTTGTGGGCGGATTGGTTCTTCTCGCGAGTCGCCGGGTGAGCCGTCGGATCCAGAACATGACCCTCGCGCTCGAGGGGATCGCGAGAGAAGACATGGCATCTCTCGCCGCCGAGGCGAAGCTCATGGCGGGAGGCGATCTCACGCGCGCCGTTCATTTCGAGCGCCGACCCGTTCCGGTCGAAAGTGGAGACGAGGTGGGTCGTATGGCCGCGGCCTTCAACATGATGCAGGAGAAGGTCGGGGAGATCGCGGAAGGAGCCAATCGCTCGGTGACCGAAGGACAGCAGGCCATGTCCTCGACGACCGAGGCGATGGGGGAGATCCACGACGTCATCCGGTCCTCGGCGGTCTTCGTACAGGAGCTGGGTGGGATGGCCGAAGACATCGGGAAGATCGTCGAGGTCATCGACGAGATCCCCGAGCAGACGAACCTTCTTGCCTTGAACGCCGCAATCGAAGCGGCACGGGCGGGCGAGCACGGGCTTGGTTTCGCGGTCGTGGCCGACGAAGTGCGCAAACTGGCCGAGCGTAGCGCCAAGTCGACCGGCGAGATTGCCGATCTGGTCCGCGGCATCCAGGGGCAGGTTCGTAAGGCGGTTCGTGAGATGGAAGATTCGACCAGCAACAGTCCGTCGGAACCGAGCAGGTTGTCAAGGCGATCGAGCAGATCCGGACCACCGTTCAGGAGAACGCCGTCAGTACGGGCGAGCTGGCCGCGTCCGCCGAGGAGCTCTCGCGTCAGGCGGTCCTGATGCGGGATCTCGCCTCACGGTTTCGGGTCGGCACGAGTGGTGCCGGCAACGGAGCCGACCGGCCCGGTCCCAAGGGTAAGCCTGAGCGAACGCACCAAGCCGCCCCGGCAGAAGGCGAATCCACCAAGCCCCTTGCCCTGAACTAGATCCCAGACCTCCGCCACAGTCTTTCTGTCGCGCCACCCCTCGATCGGCGCCGTTCTCCGCTCGATGGACTTCCACCGCCGTCTCTGTTATACCTCCGCGGGCAAGGAGACTTGTTGGATGGACAGTATGGCGGGAAAGTTCTGGGTCTTTTCGGCAGTCTTAGTTCTCGGCGCGTTCGTGGCATGTGAGTCCGGCGAAGCGCCCTCCGGGGACCCGGAGCCTGCTTCACCGCCGGCGGCGGCGATGAGCGGGGTCAGCGTGGAGCGTGGGGAGTATTTGGCGAACCACGTGATGCTCTGCTTTGCGTGCCACGGCGAGATCGACTACGACTCACCCGAGCTCTCGGTGGTGCCGGGTACAGAGGGGTCGGGTGGCCCGTTTCCAGATGAGATCATCCCTTATCCCATCAACGTTCCCAACATTACTCCGGATGAGGAGACGGGTGCCGGGACGTGGACCGACGAGCAGATCAAGCGCGCTCTTCGTCACGGCATCGGCCATGATGACCGAGTACTTTTTGTCGGCATGCCCTGGCCGTTCTTCCGCGTGATCACCGACGACGATCTGGATTCGCTGGTGGCCTATCTTCGTTCCATTCCGCCGGTTCGAAAGGAAGTTCCGCCGACCCCGGCGCCCCCGCCTTTTCAGGAAATGTTACGGCCGCTCACGAATGCACCCCTTCCTCCCGCGCCCGACATGTCCGATCCCGTCCAGCGCGGGCAATATCTCGTCCACATGGGGCTTTGTCGCGAATGCCATACTCCCATCGACGCGAAAGGGGAGGCTCTTCCCGGGATGGACTTCGCCGGCGGGCGACCATTGTTCGGTCGCTGGGGGCGTGTCTTCAGCGCGAACCTGACCCAGGACGCGTCGGGGATTCCTCACTACACGGAGGAGGTTTTTCTGCAGGTCATGCACACCGGGAATCCGGGTGGGCGGCAGCTCAATCCGATCATGCTCTGGGGCTACTTCAAGGGGATGACGGACGAGGATTTGAAGGCGATTTACGCCTATCTTCGGACTCTGAAGCCCGTACGCCACAATGTGGACAACTTGACACCACCCACGTACTGTAAGCTCTGTCAGCAAGATCATGGTTTGGGGGACAGAAACTGACGCGCCGCGGGAGCCGCGACGCCGCCGATAGGAGGCGATCGACCATGAAAGCATTCGCATCGACCACGCTATTCATCCTGGGAATGGTTTCCACACTGAACGGCCATCCTTCGCTCCCGCCCCCGAACCAGGAGGCGCCGGGGATGGCAGCCCAGACGCCCGCAGGGTTGGAGCTACTTGGCCCCGATGGAACCACGCTTCACTTCGCGAACGACGAGGAGCTCCTCGACTTCCTCCGCACCGCCACGGTGGTTGCCAGTGAAGAGATCGGTATGGGACGAAGCGGCGCGCTCAAGATACGATTGGAGAAGGACGGCCAGCAGGCCAACGCCGCTTTCCGGACCGTGGACGAGCGAAGCAGTAGAGTCACGACGATGAGCGGTCAGACGTACCGGAACTTCCGGGACAGCTACCGGTTCGAATGCGCCGCCTATGAGCTGAGCCGGATTCTAGGATTCGACAACGTCCCTGCTTGTGTTCTTCGAGCTATCGACGACAAAGAAGGGAGCGTTCAGATCTGGGTCGAGAAGGCCATGACCGAGGGGGGTCGCGTGGATGCGGGGCTCCCCGCGCCGGGAGGCGTCCGGTGGTTTCAACAGACTCAGCTCATGTATCTGTTCGACGCGCTCCTCTTCAACTTCGATCGCAATCAGGGCAATGTGCTCATCGATGAGCGAGGCAAGATCTGGTTCATCGACCATACCCGCTCCTTTTCCATGGAAGAAGATGTCGAGAAGATCGACCGCATCACCGTGTGCGACCGCGGCGTTTGGGAGAAGCTAAAGAGCCTGGACGAAGCGATGTTGACCGAGCGTCTCGGTCCCTATTTGGTACCGTCCGACATGGAAAGGCAGATCGGCTCGCTGCTGGAGCGCAATGAAAAACTGGTCAAGCACTTGGAAGAGGCGATCGCGGCGAAAGGGGAGGCTCAAGTCCTGTTCGTCTTGATGCCTCCACCCGTGCCCGAGCCGGCCGTCACGAACTGAGGGTTTCGGTCCTCGGTCGTGGGTATTTGGATCGAAGCGCTTACGGGGCCTCGGCGCTTGAATTTTCCCCCGTCTTGCCTGAGGATCTGGTTACAAGGCCGACACTTGTGGCGGGGTAGCTCAGGTGGTTAGAGCGAAGGTCTCATAATC
>JBOGJF010000866.1:0-5152 GCA_050747785.1 Vicinamibacteria bacterium | reverse complement strand
GACGATCGAATGCACGCCTACCATGCCTACCAGAGCGTCAACTACGTCGACTCCCACGACGGATTCACGCTCTACGACCTGGTCTCGTACAACGAGAAGAGAAACTGGGCCAACGGTCATGGAAACGCGGACGGGCCAGAGGAGAACCACAGCTGGAACTGCGGCTTCGAGGGAGACGACGACCCACCCCAGGAAGTGCTGCGGCTGCGCAAGCGTCAGGTGAAAAACTTCTGCAGCCTCCTTTTCCTCTCGAACGGCACGCCGATGTTCCGCGCCGGCGACGAGTTCCTGCAGACCCAGCACGGGAACAACAACCCTTACAACCAGGACAACCCGACGAGCTGGCTCGACTGGAGCCGCCTTCGAGCCAATCGCGACGTCTTCCGTTTCTTCCAATGCATGATCCGATTTCGCAAGACCCATCCCTCGCTCGGCCGGAGCCGGTTCTGGCGGGAGGATATCCGTTGGTACGGCGTCGGCAGAGACGTGGATCTGTCCCACGACTCGCGCAGCCTGGCCTTCTGCCTTCGCCCCGGTGCTTCGCAAGACGGCGCGGACCTCTACGTCATGATCAACGCCTACTCCAAGGATCTGACGTTCGTGGTCCAGGAAACGAACGCGGGACCATGGCGCCGCGTCATCGACACCAGCCGGGAGAGCCCTGACGATTTCCGCGAGCCTGGCGCGGAGGTACCGCTCGACAGCCGGAGCTACCTGGTGCCCGCGCGCGCGACCGTGGTGTTGATCCGACCTACTTGAAGGATGCCGGTCTGGAGGACTGGATGGCGCCTCTTCCCAAGCGAGTTTCGAGCTGGTCGCGCGCCTCGTGCTCGCGACGCCGCTTCGGTATCTCGCAGTTGGGCTGCCTCGGACACGGCAGACGAATAGGAATCCATCTTTCCACGCTGGTGGGACGTGTTCGCGGCGCGAATCTCGTCCCGGCTGCAACGTGACTGCGAGAACAGACGTCGCCTAACGGCGAGGCGGAGTCGCTCCGTCGTGAACTCGACGGACTCGAGCGAGTCTACAGCGCACATATCCCGTCGAGGAGGCGCAGCTATTCCGTGCCGTCACCAGCCCGTGGCCGGTGGACCGATCTTGAGCCCCAACCCAACCGCGTCGAACTATCGCCGTCCACGACGGTCTCCATCAACTAGCGATGTGGCAGCGGTGGACTACTCCGCCTTCGGGAAGAAGCCCCTTTCGGCGTTCTTCTTCCCGTTGGGGGGCGCCGGTGTGGGCCTCGTCCTCGACTTCCGACGAGGAGCGCCCCGGCCCTCGACGGCGCGCTTCACCGTGGTCTACCACGTCCTTTGTCTTGCCCTCAAGCACTGACCGCGAGTGATGGTTCCGGTGGTGGAGGACCCGAGGCTCCCTCACCTTCCGTCCTATGACCCGGCCCCGACTGGCTGGAGCGGCGAGGTGTGGGATACACTTCCGACGATATCCAAACTTGAAGCGGATCTGAAACGTGAGGAGTTGGAGGCGCATCCGCCGCGGGATCAAAGACCATGGGAACACTCGAGACGCGTGAGATGCTCCTCAACGTGGGCCCGGCGCACCCGGCGATGCACGGCATCATCCGCATCATCGCCAAGCTTGACGGGGAGCAGATGGTGGATTGCGAGGTGGAGATCGGCTACCTCCACCGCGGCTTCGAGAAGATGTCGGAGGTGGTCGACTACAACGGGGTTATCCCCTATACCGACCGGCTCAACTACGTCTCTCCGCTCATCAACAACATGGGCTACTGCATGGCGGTGGAGAAGGCCATCGGGCTCATCGTTCCCGATCGCTGCCAGTACATCCGAGTGATTACCTCGGAGATCTCCCGCGTCACCGACCATCTCACTTGCATCGGCGCCACCGCCATGGAGCTGGGGGCGTTCACCGTGTTCCTCTATATGATCAAGGCTCGCGAGTTCCTCTGGGAGCTGGTGGAGATGGTGACCGGGGCGCGGCTCACCGTCTCCTACTGCCGCGTCGGCGGTGTCAAGGGCGATCTACCCGCGGGCTTCAACGAACGGTGCCGTAAGGCTCTCGAAGAAACACGCAAGGTTCTCAAGGAATGCGACGCTCTCCTGACCCGCAACCGGATTTTCGTCGATCGTATGTCGGGAACGGGGAAGATCTCCGCCGAGGACGCGATCTCCTACGGCATCACTGGTCCGTTCCTGCGCGCCTGCGGAACGGAGTTCGACGTGCGGAAGGACTGCCCTTACGCGGTCTACGATCGGCTCGACTTCGACGTCCCGGTAGGCACGCGCGGGGACAACCTGGACCGCTACCTCGTCCGCATGGAGGAGATGCATCAGTCGATGCGCATCGTCGAGCAGGCTCTGCAGGACATCCCTCTCGGACCGTTCCTCGCCGATCCCAAGACGGGTCGGGCCATTCCCGCGGCAGAGATGGTGGACCTCGCCAAGATGGGAAACATCGTTCAGATCGAAGGGGCGCGCGCCGTGGTCGATCCCACGCTCGATGGGGCGTCGGAGGAGGAGCACACCAGCATCGCCGCCAACGAGAAACGGGTCTTTCTTCCACCCAAGGAAGATACCTACGGGAACATCGAGGGGCTGATGCAGCATTTCAAGCTGGTGATGTACGGCCACGGCGTCAGGCCCCCGAAAGGAGAGGTCTACTTCCCGGTCGAGGGCGCGAACGGGGAGCTTGGTTTCTACGTCGTGAGCGATGGGACCGAAAACCCCTATCGCGTGCGCGTCCGTCCACCTTGTTTCGCCATCATGTCGGCTCTCCCGAAGCTCCTTGTTGGGGATATGCTGGCGGACATGGTTCCCACCTTCGGGTCCGTGAACATGATTGGCGGTGAGCTCGACCGGTGAACGTCGCGGAACTCGAACCTAGAGCCGGGGAAATCCTTAATCAGTGAAGAAGATGTGGTCGCACGATCGAGGGCTATTGGCCGGTTCCGCGCGAGTACGCCTGTTGCGGGACCCCGATTTCCAACCCGCCGAGATGCTCTGTCCGAGGCCGAGGCCCCGATCGGAGTCATCACTTCAGGCGCAAGGACCCGGTGCCCAGCGCGCGCGCAGCTCTCGCCGGGTAAGCGGCTGGCTTCGTCGGCTCGCGGGATTCGTGTCAAGATAGACCGTCAGGATCGGAGCCGGAAGCTCGGGAAGCGGCGCGAGAAATCCTTTACCCTGCGTCACGACGTTCCTCTCAGCGGAGCAATCTGCCCGTCAATGGCTCTCGGCCAGACCCTGCCATGAGGTATATGGAGGGCACGATGGACATCGACGAGTCGCGCCAGGACGAGGAGCTGTTCGCCCTGAGAGAGCGTGCGAAGGAGCTCACGTGCCTGTACGCGGTCGTCTCGGCTCTCTCGCGCCGCGAGGAGCTTCCGCAGACCGTGTTCCGACGCGTGCTGGACGCCCTCCCGCCGGCCTGGCAGTACTCGGAAGACGCCACCGCCCGCATCGAGTACTTCGGCCGCACGCACGCTCTGCCGGACTTCGAGGACACGCCCTGGCGACTACGCTCGCCAATATCGATCTGGCGAACTGCGGTCGGCACCGTCGAGGTGCATTACAGACATCCGAAGCCGACCGCGTGGGAAGGACCCTTCCTTCGAGAAGAGCGCCTGCTCCTCGACAGCATCGCACAGCGGATCGGAGAGTACCTGGAGTGGAAGCAGAGGGAACTCGGCGGCGAGCGCCTGGGCGCCGCGCCCGAGCCCTGGAGGTGGCGGCAGCGCTTCGCGGAGCGGATCGCCGCAGCCATCGACCCTGCCCGGTTCGGGGTACGGGAGCTCTACCTGTACGGCAGCGTGGAGGCAGGCAGCGCAGGACCAGGGAGCGACGTCGATCTGATCGTGGTTTCCGGAGGCGACGTCCGCCAGAAGGGGGAGCTGCAGCTCTGGCTGGAAGGCTGGAGCCTGTGCCTGGCGGAGGTCAGCTTTCAGGTGTATGGCCTCCCGAGCGAGGGACTCCTCGACGTGCGGTTTTTGAACCCGGAGGAGGCGGAGGCGGCGCTCTGGTCGTTCGCGAAGGCGGGTAAGATCCTGCGCCGGCTTCCCCTCGGAACGGCACCCGCGCCGAAGAGCGGGGGCTAGAGCTGCTTCAATCTATCGGAGAACGGTCGGACAAACGCCTCGTTACGATTAGGCTTTGGGTGATGGAAGGGAAGTGAACGGATGCAATGGGTGGTGCCTGGCTCGATTCTGTTGTTCGTCTTGCTGCTCCAGGTCTTGCTCGACGGTTACTACGCCAGATGGAGCCTAAGAATGAACGAGATGGAGCGGCGCAACGCCGAGTTCGTAGAAGAGCTCCGCAGGCAACGAGAGAATAGGAAGGTTCCCTAAACGGGGAAGCAGGCCGCCTCGCGTCAGGTTCGAGGGCGGCGTCCAGGATGGAGGCGCGGACCCGTTCAGCGCTTTTCCTGGCCGCCCGACTCCTGATGGACCGTGATCACCGACCTGCGGCGGGCCCTCGCATCCTGGGCCAGGCCAATCAAGAGGAGAAAAATCCCCAGCCCTCCCGCCCATGGAACGACCCACTCGAAGCGCCGTGTGAGCTCAGCGCCAATCCAGATGCTGGTGGATGCGGCGACAACCAATACTCCGAGGTATGTGAAAGGGTTGGTTGGCATGAGGACCTCCGAGCACGCCCGAACGAAGAGACTCCCGCATACCATACTCGAAATGAGCTCTGCTTCCTCTCCTTTCTTGCGGCACTGATGCTCCGCGTCGCTTACGCACCCACCGGCCCACTCGGAGACCGGGCCGAATCGCTCCCGAGGTAGTTCCGCGAGCGCGCCTTTCGCGGCGGGTCTCACCGCGTTTCTTCGAAACCCGGTTCAGCTGGATTTTGTTCTTCAATCGTCCCCTGATGAATGACCTCCTCGCCTGAAGGGGAGCTACGCCTCAGGTGGTCGTGTCGATGATGGTGAGGAGCCCTCCTGCTGATTGCTGGCGACATCCGCCAACAGCACCGTGAGCCCTTCGGCTGCGGTCGGGTGAGTGAAGATGGCGTCGCGCAGCACTGTGAAGGGAAGATCGCCGAGCATGGCGGTCTGCACCGTCGCCATCAGTTCGCTGGCCTCGGCGCCGAATACCGTGATGCCGAGAATGCGATCGCTCTTGGTATCGATGAGCATCTTCACGAAGCCGCGTGGCTCGGACAGCGTTCGTGTC
>JBOGJF010000865.1:0-6580 GCA_050747785.1 Vicinamibacteria bacterium | reverse complement strand
CCGAAAGACACCGGGTCACGCACTTTCGGAGCGGCGCTTGTGTTTGCAGGTGTTGCGATGCGATCCTGCGTCGCGTTGTGTCTGGTCGCGTTCACGATTGCTGCGCCGGTCTATTCTCACGATCTGTGGATTGTCCCGGGCAAATTCGCCGTTCAGCCCGGCGAGAAGATTCGGGTTTTCATCAACTCCGGTGACACATTCCCAGTCAGCGATGCTCTGCTGAACGTCGTCCGCGTCGGGAGCCTGACGTTTCACCCAACGTTGTCGGAAGGGATCGAGATCACGAGCTTCGCGTCGGATGGAATGTCGCTCACGGCGGAGGTGACCGCCACGGAGCCGGGCACGGCGGCAGTCACCCTCGCGCTCGAGCCACGCGTGATCCGGCTGAAGGCGGAGGAGTTTAATCAGTATCTTGCCGAGGAGGGGCTTTCGACGCTTCTTGAGCTGCGGCAGGCGAGCGGTGAGTCGAACGAGCCTGCGGTGGAGCGCTACACGAAGTGGGCAAAGTCTCTTCTAAGTGTTGGAGACGAATCGGATGACCGATGGTCGGAGCCGACGGGGCTGAAGCTGGAGGTCGTGCCGCACGCGCCTCCTCGTACACTCCGTCGAGGGGCAACGCTACCGTTCGTGATCCTCTTCGAAGGAAAGCCTCTTGCCGAAGTCACGGTGGTCGGCGGACGGGCGGGCACTCCCGCGCATCGGGTCAGAACCGTAACCGACTCGAATGGTGCGGCGAGCGTCGTTCTGCCGGAAGCGGGGAGGTGGTACCTGCGGGCGTTACACGTCATCCGACTTCGGGATGACCCGGAGGCGCAGTGGGAGAGCTTCTGGACGACCATCACCTTCGAGGTACAGGCCTGAGACAGATTCCGGTCGTCGTGCTGGGCTTCGGCAAAGTTGGGCAAGCGTTCGCCTCGCTTCTCGAAGAGCAGGATGGCTTTGCCTGGGAGGGAGTCGGGCTGAAGCTCGTCGGCGTTTGCGACCGCAGCGGGGGAGTGGTGTCGAACGCTCCTGACGATCTGCCCATCGGCGATGTCATAGCGGCCAAGCGAGCGCTCGGAGGGCTCGGGTCGGTGCCGCGGCTGGGTCGGGAAGGTATGCAGGCGAGCGAGGCATTGTCGCGATACCCCGAGGCGATCCTGGTCGATGCGAGCCCGACCCACGCGCGTTCTGGAGAGCCTGGGCTTTCGCAGCTCCGCCCCGCCCTCGAGCGGGGCCACTCGGCGGTGCTGGCGAGCAAAGGCCCTTTGGTGGCGGCCTTTCCCGAGCTTCTGGAGCTTGCAAGACTCCGGGGAAGCCGAATCGGCATCTCCGCTGCGGTCGGCACGCCCCTTCCCAGTCTGGAGGTCGGGCGCCTGGGCTCGCGAGGCTCGGCACTCCATGCCTTCCGCGGCATTTTCAATACCACGGCGAATCGCATCCTGATGCAGATGGAAGCGGGCATGGGCTACGAAGACGCGATGATGGACGCGGAGCGCGCCGGCGTTCTCGAGCCGGATCCTCGGCTCGACGTCGAGGGTTGGGACACCGCGTTCAAGGTACTCATCCTCGCGCGGTCTTTCTGGAGCCCCACGATCCCGGCGGAATCGATGAAAGTGCAGGGGATCACCCAGATCACCAAGGACGAAATCGCGCGGGCCTTGGAGTCCGGGCGGAGGCTCCGCCTGGTAGGCGCTGCCCAGCAGAGTCCATCCGGGGACGTGACGATCCGCGTCGAGGTTGAGCCTCTTCCACCGTCCGATCCACTCTATTCGTTGGCTTCCGGCGAGAAGGGGGCTCAGTTCGAGACCTCGCTCATGGGTGGTTTCTTCGTCAGAAGCGGTAAGTCAGGGCCGAGGACGACCGCGGCGGCCTTGGTGAAAGATATCTTGAACATCGCGGCCCATCCCACCGGGCTCGCGCTTTGACGGCGTCAGTCGAAGAGCCGACGCGATGTTGGGAACGGAGAGGACGAATGGGCCTCGTCGCCGCGGGTGGTAACGTTACTCAAGACCGGATAGGCATCGACGAGCGAGGCCGGAGCCGGGACTTTCCGCTTCTTCAACCGAGCCTTGATCTGGAGAGCGTTGACCGACGCCTGACCCCGGAAGTGATTGTTGGTGATGACGTAGGTTTCGGCCGAGTCTTCCGCGATTCGTGAAACCTTGTCCATCCACGGATCGAGCTCCTCATCCGTGTAGAGGTAGTCGTAGCGCGCATCCCGTCCGGCGTCTTCTCGAAACCAATCCCGGTAGTTGCGCCCATGGAGGCGAACATAGCCAACGGGTCCGGTCGTCCTCTCCGACGGGCCCAGAGAGCGTCCGATGCGAGGCTGATCGATGTTGCAGAATCCGACTCCCCGCTCTCTGAGGTACTCGTAGAATTCCGGTTGGTCCCAGGACGCGTGGCGCACCTCCGTGACCAAAGGATACTCACGGAATCGATCCAGCAGGCCCTCGAGATAGCGTCGGGAGTCGGCATCGTTCTTGAACGACCAAGGAAACTGAAGAAGTACCGCGCCCAGCCTTCCCGCCTCCACCAGCGGAACGAGCCCCTCCTTCACGAGCGCCTCGTCCTCCTGAGACGCGGCCCGTTCATGAGTGAACGACTTGTACAGCTTCGTCGTGAAACGAAAGTCAGCGTTACCTTCGGAGCGGCGAACCCAAGAAGCGGTGGTACTGGGCTTGGGAGGCCGATAGAAGGTGCTGTTGATTTCGATCGTGTCGAAGAACCGGACGAGAAAAGTGAGGGGATCGAATCGCGCCGGCTTCGGGGCCGGATAGACGACACCTTCCCAATCGGGGTAGGACCAGCCGGCCACGCCCACACGAACGCGGCTCAGCTGGCAGGAAGGCCCAGCGATTTGAGCCATTGATCGGCCCGCTCCCGCGCTCGAGTGCGGCAGAAGTTCCTCCACTGTTCACGCGCCTCGCGTTGGCGACTGACAAATTCCTGAAATTGGGAGCCATCGTGATCCGATTCGATCACCTTGGCCAACTGTGTCTTGAGTTGTTCGTCGTCAAGCGATTCTAGAAAGGAGTCCTGCTCTTTAAGCTCCTCTTCAATCGTCAGCTTGGGGATCTGAAGATAACGGCGACCGCCGTCGACTTCGATTTGTACGGCGATCTCCTCGGTCTCGGGATCGACGTGATCCTCCAAGAGACTGAAGACCTGGCCGTTTTCCTTGTCCAGATAGTAACTTCGCGCCGGAGCGTCGTCACTGAAGGCGACGATCAGCGCGTCCAGATCGACCCTAAAGGAAGTCATCTCCTCCTCTCTCATATTGTGTTGTCGAACCCTCCTGGGAACCTTGCTAGAACTATCCGACACGGGTGCCACCAGGCAAAGGAGGTTGGACCTCGGTGTCTAGGAACATAACGGGAAAGTGTGGCGGTGTGAGTAAGAGTATTCTATGGCCAGCGGGGCTCCGAGATCAAATGCGAATCTGATGAAGGCTCGAGTCCCCCATGGGGCCGCGCTGGGCTGCTCAGAACCGAATCTTGACGTCATCCCCCTGTCGGACGTGAATGGTATCGATGAAACGGACACCGCGCGGTTGGCTGCTCATGACCAAGGATTGTGTGCGACAGCCGTCCCCGAAGAATCTTACGCCTCCTAACAGGTCTCCGGCGGTGACCCCGGTAGCCGCGAAAAGGATGCTTTTACCCGAGGCCAGATCTTCGGTCTTGTAGATTCGGTTGGGATCGGAGATGCCCATTTTCTCCATGCGGGCTTCGTCCGACGTCCTCAGAATCTTGAGTCGCCCCAAGATCTCCCCATTGAGGCACCTCATGGCCGCCGCGGTGAGAACTCCTTCCGGGGCGCCACCGGTACCCATCACCGCGTGGATCCCGCTGCCCACGACGGCCGCGGTGATACCGGCGGAAAGATCTCCGTCGCTGATGAGCTTGATGCGGGCCCCGGCTCGACGAATGTCGTTGACCAGCTTCTCGTGGCGGGGTCGGTCCAGGACGACGACAACGAGGTCGCTGACCTTGCGACTCAGGACGCCGGCAATGGCTTGTAGGTTATCTTCTACAGGAGCGTCCAGATCGACCAGGCCTCGGGAGGATGGCCCGACGACTATCTTCTCCATGTAGATGTCTGGGGCATGGAGGAGCCCACCACTTTCGGAGGCGGCCATGACGGCGATGGCGTTGGGTAAGCCCATAGCACAAAGGTTCGTGCCCTCGAGCGGATCGACAGCGATGTCGATTTTTGGGGCTCCGGCGCTGCGCTCTCCAACCTTCTCCCCGATGAACAGCATCGGCGCCTTGTCGCGCTCGCCCTCGCCGATGACGATGGTTCCGTCCATGTTGACCGACTCCATCACCCGACGCATCTCTTCGACTGCGACTCGGTCGGATCCCTTGCGGTCCCCGCGTCCCATCGTGCGTGCCGCGGCGATGGCAGCCGCTTCCGTGACCTGGAGAAACTCTAGGGAGAGGTCCTTGGCGGTTTGAGTGCTCATTTGGGTACTCATTTTTTCACCTTTCGTACTTGGGGAGCTCGCATCGTGTCGGGTGATCCACGCGATAACCGAGTGCGTAGTCGGCTTGCATGAGGGTGTGAATCTCCCGGGTTCCCTCGTAGATCACCGCTCCCTTGGAGTTACGCCAATACCGTCCTACCGGGTACTCGTCGGAGTAGCCGTACGACCCGTGGATCTGGATCGCGTCGGACGCGGCTCGCTCCGAGGCAACCGTAGCGTACCACTTGGCGAGAGAAGTCTCCCGCGTATTGCGGAGTCCCTGGTTCTTCATCCATCCCGCCCGCAGCCACAGGAGGCGGGAGCAATCGTAGTCGCGGACCATCTTGGCGATCATTTGTTTGACCAACTGATGTTCCCCGATGGCCTTTCCGAACGTCTTCCGGTCCTTGGCGTAGCGCGTGCTGGCATCGAGACAGGCCCGGATCAATCCCGTCGCCCCTGCGGCGACTGTGTAGCGCCCCTGATCGAGGGCGAACATGGCGATCTTGAACCCTTCGCCTTCTTCTCCGACGATGTTCTCCTTGGGCACCTCGACGTCCTGCAGTGAAAACCAACCCGTGTTGCCTGCTCGAATGCCCCATTTGTGCGCCATGCTCCCGCTCTTGAAGCCTGGAGAGTCTCTTTCCACGATGAAACAGCTGAGGCCGGTGTGATCTCTTCTCTTTTTCTTGTCCTGATCGGTCCAGGCGAACACCAGAAAATTGTGGGCCACCTCGGCCAGGGAGATCCAGACCTTCTCACCATTCAGTAAGTAACGATCACCCTGGCGGACCGCGGTGGTCTGGATACCGACTGCATCGCTCCCCGCATTGGGCTCGGTGAGGCCGAAGGTGGCGATTTTCTCGCCGCGAGCCTGTGGAGTGAGATACTTCTTCTTCTGCTCCTCGTTGCCCCAGGAAAGGAGCGTGAGACTGTTGAGTCCGACATGGACGGACATAATGACGCGGAGCGACGTGTCGACGTATTCCAATTCTTCGCAGGCGATCCCCAAGGAGACGTAGTCGAAGCCGGCACCTCCGTACTGATCCGGAATACAGATACCCAGGATGTTGAGGTCGGCCATCTTGGTGAGGATCGACCGGTCGAAGTGCTTCTTCGTGTCGTTCTCTTGAATGTGAGGGGCTACTTCCGCTGCCGCAAAATCACGAACCATCTTCTCGACGGCACGGTGCTCTTCGGTCAGTTCGAACATCGAGAATTTTCCTCGTCGCTGTACGGGCTGGTTGGCCCCCGCCGTCGAGCTTCCGCGGCCTGCCGCCGCTCTATTTATCAAGGAATGTGGCGGATGGCAACAGGCGGGGAGGCGGGCAAGGGGAGGGTGGCCGTCCCACCTGAGTTGGCTTACATCCGGGCGCTACAATCTGGTCCAGCAGTCCGAGAACGGAACGCAAGAGATCTCCTATGAGCTTGATGAACCCTACCCAGCCAAGCCTTTTCTGGAGCAACTTAACAATAACCTGAGTCAACTCGGCTGGATGCCTATGGAGGAAAGTTGGCTCAACCCTGGATCCCCGAGCTCGCACGTCACCGGATGAGTGGAATGATGAAATGAACCCTGGCGCCAGACCAGTGGGTCACACGCATGAGTGGCGGTTCTGAGTTATGAGCTGCGAAATGCGATTTCTTCCCGGCATCGCCTCCCCCAAAAAAAATCAAACTTTGGCTTGACAACTTTTGGGAGCCGTTTTCGCAAAGCTAGCAGATCCTGTCCAGATCGTTTGTACAACGCTCCCAGACGGTCCACACGCAGCCGAAATCGCTCGGGAGACTTCGAAGCCATCGCAAGTCTTGATCGCACAGCACGGTGCGCGTCAGACGTGAAAAATAGTGCTGCGTATATTAGGATTATGAAACACGAACCGGAATTTCAATCGTTTTCGACCCTCTCGGATGATGAGCTGCTCCGCAGTTTGTCCGAGCTGTTGCAGAAGTCCCGCCGCGTGGAGTCCGAGCTCGTCGCGCACATCGGCGAGGTGGATGCAAGACGACTGTATGCGAGAGAGGCGGCGCCCTCCATGTTTGCCTATTGTACGGCGGTCTTGAACCTATCGGAGCCAGAGGCCTACTTGCGCATCACGGTCGCACGCGCATCCCGGACGCATCCCGTGC
>JBOGJF010000864.1:0-3328 GCA_050747785.1 Vicinamibacteria bacterium | reverse complement strand
AAACGCTGAGCAGCGTCAGGGGTATCGCGGATACGGATCCGCACCGTTTTCCGGACGAGATCTGGGCCTCGGTGGTCTATGACTTCGCGATCGCCTACCACCGACGCGTGATGACGCCAGATCATCTCCTGCGATCGCTGACTCCCCTGTACCTTGGGCGCACCGCCGCGTTCGTCTTGGATACGGCGGAAGCGGGGTCCGACGAGGTCGAGGAGCGGATCGAGGCGCTCGCGTGCGCCTACGAGGTTGGGAAGGCGCGGTTTGTCGAGCGCTGGCAAATGGAGGAGAACCGCCAGGGGAGGTGAGTGATGTCCGACGTTCTGAACCAACCCGTGATGGAGCCAGTCCGGCAACTCTTGGCGCGCGTGCTGGATTTCCTCCCGAATGTATTGCTGATGATCGCCATCCTGCTCGTGGGCGGTGCATTCGCCTGGCTCGTGCGCGCTGCCGTTCGGTGGACTCTCCAGATAGCGTCCTTCGACACGTTCTGCGAGCGCTCGGGAATTGGGGAAATGTTGTCCAAGGGAGGCGTGCAACAAACCCCCTCGCAGCTTGCCGCCCGCATCGTCTTCTACCTGATTGGACTGGTTGTCTTTTTTGCTGCGCTCTCGGCCTTGAACATCGTGGCCATTTCCGAGCTAGTATCCAACTTTTTCGGCTACCTCCCTCATCTGGTGGTAGCCATGTTGATTGTCATGGTGAGCTACCTGGTAGCCCGTTTCCTCCATCGGAGCGTGCTGATTGCCGCGGTCAACGCCAACGTGCGCCAGGCAGGTCTCGCCGCTCGAGCGGTACAGGCGGCCATCCTCATCGTGGGCTTCGCGGTTGCCCTGGAGCAACTGGCGATCGGACGGGGCGTCATACTGGCCGCCTTCTCGATTGCCTTCGGCGGCATCGTTTTGGCGCTCGCGCTCGCGTTCGGGCTGGCGGGGAAGGACCTGGCTCGCGACCTTCTGGAGCGAAACATCCAGTCGCGCGAGGACAAGGGGCCCCCGGACGACATCAGCCATATTTAACGATGAACTTCCAACGCGATACACGGGTCTTGGCGCTGGTCCTCGCCGGCGGTAGGGGAGAGCGCCTGCACCCACTTACCGCGCAACGGAGCAAGCCAGCGGTACCCTTCGGGGGCAAGTATCGGATCGTGGACTTCGTTCTGAGCAACCTCATCAACTCGAGCATTACCGCTACCTTCGTGTTGACGCAGTACAAGGCACAGTCCCTTCTCGAGCACCTTCAAATGGCATGGACTCACAGTACCGGGCGGAACAATTTCCTTACGGCCGTTCCCGCGCAGATGCAGTCGGGGGAGTTCTGGTATCGCGGGACCGCCGACGCCATCTATCAGAATCTGGCGCTTCTCAACCGCACCCACCCCCAAGTGGTCGCCGTGTTTGGCGCCGATCATATCTATAAGATGAACGTGGGGCAGATGGTGGATTTCCACGTGAGGAAGGATGCCTCCGCGACGGTTGCCTGTCTCCCCATGCCCTCCGAGGAGGCGGCGGCCTTCGGCGTCATCAAAGTGAACGCGGACTGGCGCGTCATCGGTTTCGAGGAGAAGCCCGAGAGACCCGCTTGTATCCCGGACCGACCGGGGTACTCTCTGGTTTCGATGGGGAACTACACATTCGACTCGGTCTTCCTGACGGAGGTGCTGAAAGAAGACGCGGAGGATCACGCATCGTCACACGATTTTGGGAGATCCATCCTCCCAAAAATCTTCGACTCGGTTCCGGTGTATGCGTACGACTTTCAGACGAACCGCATCCCCATGGAGCACGAAGCCGAACTGGCCTATTGGAGGGACGTGGGCACCATCGAGGCCTACTACGACGCGAATCTGGACCTCAAGGACGTCCGGCCCAGGCTCAACCTATACAACTGGGACTGGCCGATTCATTCTGTGAGCTACAACGATCCACCTGCGAAGTTCGTTTTCGATGACAGTGATCGCCGCGGATACGCCATCCAGTCGATCGTATCCTCGGGCTGCATTCTCGCCGGCGGGCGGGTCAAGGATTCGGTCCTGGGCCGGAACGTTTTTATCGACGAGGGCGCCGAGGTGGATCAGTCTGTGATCCACGATAACGTCCGGATCGGTCGAGGAGCGAGGATTCGACGGGCCATCGTGGACAAGAACAATCACTTGGCCGAAGGCACGGTGATCGGATACGACCTGGATCGGGACCGCGAACGTCACTTCGTCTCCGAGGAAGGGATCGTCGTCCTCGGTCGAGGAGCGGATACCCCGGAGAGTCGCGCCCGGGACTTCTGATTGAGGTCAGTCGGTCAAGTACCAGGCCGCTCCATCTGACGCCCACCGTACGCCTTACGCACGTACTCTCCGATCATGCGCCGCGTGTTGAAGAACGGCGCGTTGAGCGCGATGGCATGGCACATGACCGCGATGTACCCCTTCCGATTCTCGTAGAAGAGGGGCAAGATAATCTCCTCGAGCTTCTGGTAGAGAGACTCCGCATCTTCTTCGGCGTCGCCGCCCTCCGGTGCCGGGCCGTGGTCATGGCCGATCGCCCAGCCCGTCACTCCCTCGATGTGACCCTCGATCCACCATCCGTCGAGGACGCTGAGGCTTGGCACGCCGTTGAGCGCCGACTTCATGCCGCTCGTGCCCGACGCCTCGAGCGGGGCTTGCGGTGTGTTGAGCCAGAGATCGGCTCCCGCGGTCATCAGGCCTCCCAATTCGATGTCGTAGTTTTCGAGGTAGGCGACGCGAACGTTCTTGGCCAGAGTCTTACGGATCTGAAAGATGTGCCGGATGAGCTGCTTGCCAGGCTCGTCGCGTTGATGTGCCTTGCCGGCGTAGACGAGTTGGATGGGGCCGAACCGGTCGGCCATCTTCTCCAATCGCTCGATGCTTCGAAAGATGAGATCGGCACGCTTGTACGCGGTGGCCCGTCGAGCAAACCCGATGGTGAAAGCTTCGGAATCGAAGCGGGGTTGCTGGTTCCGGTTCACTCGCTCGATGAGCCGACGCTTGGCTTCGCGGTGACCTTCCCAGATCTCTTCACCTTCGATGCTGGACACGTAGCGAAGGCTCGCGCTGTCCTCGCGCCAACCGGGGATGTGCCGATCGAACACCGCTTGCAGCGGCGCCGACGTCCAGGTCGCCAAGTGAATTCCATTGGTGATGGAGTCGATCCGGTCCTCTTCGAAGAGGAGCCGGGAGACCTCGCCGTGTTTTCGAGCCACGCCGTTGACATAACGGCTGAGGTTCAGAGCGAGGTAGGTGAGATTGATCATGCCGTCGAGCAGCGCGAGCTCCTGAATCTGAAAGAGAGGGCTTCCACCCAGCACATCTCTTACC
>JBOGJF010000863.1:0-3072 GCA_050747785.1 Vicinamibacteria bacterium | reverse complement strand
CGGCGGCACCTTGCGTGCTTTTCGTGAACCGCCGTGTACGGAACCGTTCGCACGGTGGTGTGGGAGCTGGGGGCGGGTGACTGCCCCCGGCTACCCGATTGCTCGACGACTGGCGTCATCGACCGCTTCTTCAAACCAGCGGTGCTCTTTTTCCCGTGCCCGAACCGGCGGCCCGGCCTCGGACAGTCTTCTAGAAGAACGTGAACATTCCCCCGACGCGGTCGCCCTAACGCGAACGCCGGGTGTTCTTTGACTTGGAGAACAAGAGGAGGGCTATAGAAGGGCGAAGTCCACCGTGATCTCGGCGATCACGTCCACCGCCTGGCTGCGGAACATTCCTGGCTTGAACTGCCACTGGCGGACTGCTTCGATGGCCTTCATGTCGAGGCCGCGGTCGAGGCTTCTGAGGATGCGCACCGGCCCCACCTCACCGGTCTTGAGGATGACCACTTCCAACACGACGGTCCCCTGGATCTTTCGCGCGAGAGCTTCATCCGTATAGGAAGGACGAACCTGACGCAACAGGGCCGGCGGTACGATGCCGGTTCCCAGGCGATAGGCGCCGCCCCCGAAACCGCCGCCATGACCTTCGCCCAGGCCGGGTCCCTCCCCCTCGCCCATGCCATTCCCCGATCGAGGACCGGCCGATGCGGTGAGTTGTTCCAACGCTTCCAACTGGCCCTCGGCGTCGACGTCGTCGGGGGCCTGCGCTACCACCGGAGCCTCAATCTCCCGTTCCTCTTCCTCGAGCTCTTCTTCGAGGGGATCTTCCTCGACTTCTTTGACTTCTTCCTCGAAGACCAGCTTGTCTTCTTCCTTGACGTCGACCGCAACCGTCGCTTGGTCCTCGCCTTCGATCTTGAGCTCCGATGGAGGTTCGGGAGAAAGGTTTCCGCCGCCGCCACCACCACCTCCCGGCCCGGGCTCGACCAAGAAGACAAGGCCGGGCAGCCGGATCTCGGGCGGAAGCTCGGGGGCTCCCGGCAAACTGGGGGCCCACCAGAGGAGAAGGACAGCAAGGCCGTGGACGAGCCACGACAACGCGTTCGCGCGCCTGGAGCGGCCCTCTTCTGGGAAGAGCCCGTCCATCGGCGTACCGGTGATCGGACTCGGCATGCGGCTCGTCGTTGCGTGCTTCATGAGTCCGGTTCCTATTATCCACTCGGGCCGGCCTTGGAGCAAGGGATCCTCCCGCCGAACCTTGTTCGAGCCCTTTCCAGCGATCCTGACTGCTATACTCTCCAGATTAGACTCGAGAAACGCCGCGAACCATGAGCTCCATCACGCCGTCGACGAAAAGCGGGCCGCTCGTCTTCACCGTCGTGGACGGCATCGGTTGGTTGACGTTCGATCTCCCGGGAGAGAAGGTGAACAAGCTCTCCGCTAGCGTCATGGCCGACCTCGCTCGAGCACTCGAAGCGTTGCGAGGCCGGCCGGACCTCGAGGGCGTCGTGATCCGCTCCGGCAAGGAAGGCATCTTCATCGCGGGTGCCGACCTCCAGGAGATCGCGGCGATCGAGAAACGCGAAGACGCGATCGGCGCCGCCCGCCTGGGCCACGATGTCCTTGGGAGAATTCAAAAGCTCTCCGTCCCGGTCGTGGCCGCTATCGACGGCGTGTGTTTGGGAGGCGGCACTGAGCTGGCGCTCGCCTGCCACGGGCGGGTTGGGACGGATCACCCTCGATTCGGGATGGGACTTCCCGAGGTCAACTTGGGAATCATCCCGGGCTGGGGAGGCACGACGCGGCTTCCGCGTCTCATTGGTTTGCAGCAGGCGCTGGACATGATACTCACCGGACGAACCATCGACGCGCGCAAGGCGGAACGCATCGGTCTATTGGATCGAGCCGTGCCGCATGCCGAGCTGGACAAACACGCTGTGGAGCTGGTTCGACGGCTTCGCCGTCAGGAACGCTTTCGGAAGCTGCGCCGTCGGGCTCAGCGCGTGTCGGACTGGCTTCTGGAAGGAAACCCCGTGGGACGAGCCTTCGTCTTCCATCAGGCGCGCCGAAAGGTCGTGGAAAGGACGCATGGCCACTACCCGGCGCCGCTCAAGGCACTCTCGGTCATCCGGCGGGGCTTCCGCATGAGCATCGAAAGAGCCCTCTCCCTAGAGGCGGAGGCCCTCGCGGACCTCCTGACCGGTCGCGTGTCGAAGAACCTGGTCCACCTCTTCTTCCTTTCGGAGAAGGCAAAAAAGGACTCAGGGGTGGAGGGTGAGGTCGGTTCGCTTCCCGAGATTCGAAGCGCCGGTCTGCTAGGGGCTGGGACCATGGGCGGCGGGATGGCCTGGGCGCTTTCGTCGCACGACCTTCGAGTCCGCCTCAAGGACGTGCGGCCCGAGGCCTTGGGCTCCGGATTGGCCGCCGCCCGCCGCATCTATGACCGGGAAAGGGAAAGAGACCGACTTACCGCTTGGGAGCTCGACCAGAAGATGACTCTGATAAGCCCCACCATGGACTGGAGCGGCTTCGGTCGTGTCGACGTGGTGTTGGAGGCCATCGTCGAGGACGTGGCGATCAAGAAGAAAGTGCTGCAAGAGCTGGAGCCCGAGATCTCGGATAGGTGTCTCATCGGAAGCAACACCTCAACGCTTCCCATCGCCGAGCTCCAGGGCGCACTCGGTCTGCCCGAGCGGATGGCGGGGTTCCATTTCTTCAATCCGGTCGATCGCATGCCTCTCATCGAAGTGATCCGGGGCAAGGCGACGAGCCGGGCGACGGTGGCGGCATTCGTCGCTCTGGCCAAGCGACTGGGGAAAACGCCGGTGGTGGTCGCGGACGGCCCCGGGTTCCTGGTGAATCGCGTGCTCGGTCCATACTTGAACGAGGCCGGCCACCTGTTGAGGGAGACGGGTGACCTCGAAGGGATCGACCGCGCGCTTCTGGAGTTCGGAATGCCGATGGGGCCCTTGCGTCTCATCGACGAAGTCGGCGTCGACATCGCGGAAAAAGCCGGGAAGGTGCTCGCCGCCGCGTATGGCGATCGCGCCACGCCCGCGGGCGTTACGGAGAAGCTCGTCGAGGTGGGGAGGCTCGGCAAAAAGTCTGGGCGAGGTTTCTACCGCCATC
>JBOGJF010000862.1:0-3534 GCA_050747785.1 Vicinamibacteria bacterium | reverse complement strand
GCCCACAGCCTTCCCGAAAGAGTGAAGGATCTTGCCGGTCCCTCGAGTCCGCCGTACCCGGTTCAGTTCGAGAGGACGGCTAAGGGCGTGGCTAGGCTGGTGGGCTTGGAGGAGTGGAGAACGGCTTACCAGAGCGGCGGCCGTACCCCCGAGCCCTGGCTGGGGCCGACGCTAGAAGAGGTGTTGGTGGAGACTTCCCGTGCCGGCTCGCGGCGAGTTCTCGTGGTGCCGGTCGGCTTCGTTTGCGATCACACGGAGATCTTGTTCGACATCGATCGTCAGGCGAAGAAGGTCGCGCGGGAGCTCGGCATGGAGCTCGAGCGCAGCGAGTCGCTCAATACCTCACCGCGTTTCATCGAGGCGGTCGCCGAGATCGTGCGGGCGCATTCGAGCACGTGACCCACACGAGCGTCGTGGTGGTGGGCGGTGGGATCGCCGGCCTCGCCGCGGCGCATACACTGGCCAAACGATCTATCCCGTTCCTTCTCTTGGAGAAGAACGCGAGACTTGGTGGAACCATCTGGACCGAGCGGGCGAACGGTTTCCTTCTCGACGCCGGCCCCGATGCCTTCCTGGCCCAGAAGCCGGAGGCGGTGACGCTTTGTCGTGAGCTGGGGCTGAGCGATCGACTGATCCCGACCAATCCCACGGCGCGCGCGGTCTCGGTGCTCGACCGAGGACGGTTACACCCGCTCCCCGAAGGCATGGTACTCACCGTTCCCACCGGGATCCTTCCGCTCGCGCGCTCGACGCTTTTCTCGCCTTTGGGGAAGCTGCGGATGGCGATGGAACCGTTCGTCCCGGCCCGCGCGGACGAAAGTGACGAAAGCATCACGTCCTTCGTCTCTCGAAGGCTCGGACGGGAAGCGCTCGAACGCTTGGCCGAGCCTTTACTTGCTGGCATCCACTCCGGAGACCCGGACCGGTTGTCGATGAACGCCCTCTTTCCTCGCTTCGTGCAACTCGAGAAGAATCATGGGAGCCTCGTTCGTGGCATGAGGAAGGCCCGGCGAAGCTCCGGCGAGCCGGCGTCGATCTTCCTTTCGCTCCGGGGTGGTTTGAGCGAGCTCGTCGAGGCCCTAGTGGACCGGCTTCCGGCGGGCTCGATTCGCCGCGGCGACGCCGTCGAGCGGGTTCAGCGAAGAAAGACCGGCTACGGATTGCAGCTCGCGTCGGGTGAGGAGGTGAGTGCCTCCGCGTGCGTCCTGGCCGCCCCCCTGCGAGTCAACGAGCGCCTCCTACACGATCTCTCGGCCGATTTGGCGACGAGCCTGGCGCGGATCCGAACCGTTTCGACGGCCGTGGTGTTCCTCGGATTTCCGCGCGATCAAATGCCGCATGCCTTGGAAGGCTACGGTTTCGTCGTCCCCCGGACCGCCGGCCGGCGGATCCTCGCCGCGACTTTTGTCTCCTCGAAGTTCGCCGGCCGCGCGCCGGATGCACACGTGCTCTTGCGGGTTTTCTTGGGAGGCTCTCGGGATCCCGAGGTGCTGCAGCTTTCGGACGCGGATCTCGTGGGTCTCGCACGGGACGAGTTGACCGTCATCCTGGGACCATTCGGCGGCCATAACCTCGCCAGAGCTTATCGCTGGGAGCACGCGACGCCTCAGATCGAAGTCGGGCACGCCGACCTCCTCGCCTCGATCGAGGTCCGCCTCCGAGACTTTCCCGGGCTCGAGCTAGCCGGAAACGGCTTGCGCGGCGTGGGGATTCCGGACTGCATCGCCGACGGCAGCCGCGCCGCGCTGGCCGTCGCGGAGATTCTCGAAGCCCAAGCCGTCACACATAGGCCGCTTTAAATGCGGCCTAGTGAATGGGTTACCGAGTGTGGGGATTGAGAATGACCCTGCTTGGCTGGGAAGCAGGGATTCGAACCCCGATCCCGTGGTCCAGAGCCACGTGTCCTACCGTTGGACGACTTCCCAAGCTTCGAGAGCCGGAGTCAGCATAGCGGCGGCAAGATAATTTTGTCAATGCGCGGATGAGCCCGCCTTCGTCAGGGATTGCGACGTGACTTCGGCGTGGCAACCTCCGCAGGGAAGGCTGGCTTGCCAACCGTAGCCCAGCCGCTTCGATCAGTGGGCGGAGGTTGGCGGAGAGGGAGGGATTCGAACCCTCGACACAGGCTCAACACCCGTGTAACTGCTTAGCAGGCAGCCCTGTTCGGCCACTCCAGCACCTCTCCGTAAAGTGATTTCGATAAATAGCGCGAGCGCCAGCTTGGCTATCGTACAACCCGTGGCGCCCGGGGTCAAAGCAACATTAATCCAAATCCCCGGGCCGAAGCGGTGCCTAGGTTGACCGCTTGTTCGAGCGTAGGCGGACTTGTCTCGCCGTAGCTCGATTTAGGTGTGCTACTTTGTCGAGCGCAGGCGGAACTCTTCCTCGGTAATACCCATGAACAGGATGTCGTGGTAGGCCCCCTCTCGGTAGAAAGCTTCCCTCAGCCTTCCTTCCTCGACGAGCCCCGACTTCCGATACGAGCGAATGGCGCGCTCGTTGAAATCGAAGACCTGGAGGCTAATCCGGTGGAGGTTCAGCTCGTTGAAGGCGAAGCCCAGCAAAAGATCCACGGCCTCCTTGCCGTAGCCCTTTCCCTGGTAGTCTCGCTTTCCGATCACGATCCCAAGCTCGGCGCACCGATTCCGCCAATCGACCTTGTGGAGACCGGTCGTGCCAATACACGGGTCGCCGTCGATGAGCGCGATCACGAACCCGCTGTTCATGGGGTCCTCGCCGTTCATTTGCGTTTCGACGAAACGCTCGGTCTCCCGCAGGGTCTGCGGAAAGACGGCCCACGACAGGAAGCGAACGATCTCCGGATCGTTGGCCCAGGCGTGAATTTCGGGGATGTCCTCGCGGCGAAACTCGCGCAAGACCACGCGTTCGCCTTCGATGCGCGGCATAGAGAACCTTAGGGTTGACGCTCGAGGAGCTCCAATCGGCTGCGGGCGTCCACCACACCGGGGAGCGGGCCGGCAGCGCTACCCCAATGTTCGAGGAATCGGCGGTAGGACGATGCGGCCTCCTCCCGGCGCCCCTGAGCGTCCAAGACATCGGCCATCCCGAGGAGCGCCTTGATGTAAACGAGCGGGAATTCCAGGCGGTCGTCGGTGGAGTCCAAGATGGAACGATAAGTCGCCTCGGCCTTGGCAAGGTCACCCTGATGGTCGTACGCGCGGGCGCGCGTCTCCAAATGGAGCGTCGCGTTTGGGGATCCGGTCCTATCCAGCAATTCGAGGGCCTCTTCTTCGTCGCCCCGACTTACCGCCAGCTCGGCTTTCAAGTGATCGACAAGGCTGGTCCGATCCGGATTGTGGGAATGGTCGACCAGGGGCTCGAGATCGAGAACTTGGTAACGGAGGCTGCCCCAGTCACCCTCTCGAGCAGCGAGGATCCCGACCAAGTAGAGTGTGTCGATATCGTTCGGGTTTCTGTTCAACGCGGTGACAAACGCGGTGTTGGCCGAGCCGAACTGCCTGAGCTCGGTGTAGACGTACCCGACCTGCCGTGCGGCGCGCGCCGCAGCGGAGG
>JBOGJF010000861.1:0-5845 GCA_050747785.1 Vicinamibacteria bacterium | reverse complement strand
GAGCAGCTCACGACCGAACCCATTTCCGCCGAGGGTCTGCGGGAGACGTATTCGCAATCGCTGCAAATCCTCATCGACGATCCGTTCGTGAGGCTCATCGACGTGAACAGCGTCGACGTGACGCTCGAGGTTCAGGAGGAAAAGGTCGAAGAAGACTCGGCCGATCCCGATGCGGAGGATTCTTCTGGACCATCGGGTTCGTCTGGTCGGCCAGGACAGACCGGGCAGACTGGACAGTATGAGCAGGCCGGACGGGCATCGGGATGAACGATTTGTTCGGGACGGACGGCATTCGCGGCGAGGCCGGAGTACGCCCCCTCGACCCGGATACGATCCATCGCGTCGGCCGTTCCCTCGCTCGAAACCTTGCCGCGGGGCAGGCGACGACGAAGCCACGCATTCTCATGGGGCGTGATACGCGGAGCTCGGGGAGCGCCATCGAGTCCTGGCTCGCCGGGGGGATTGCCGCCGGGGGCGGCGAGGCGTTCTCCGCGGGTGTTATGTCCACACCGGGGATCGCCCACCTCACCCGAAAGCTCGGATTCTCGGCCGGCATTGTCATCTCCGCTTCCCACAATCCCTATCCCGATAACGGCGTGAAGATCTTCTCCGCAGTGGGGAGCAAATTGAGTGAGGTGCTCGAGGGGGCGATCGCGGAGGAGGCCCTCCGGATAACCTCCGAAGCGCATCACGGCGAAGACGAAGCCATCACGCTGCCGGGACCCGATCCGGCACTTCAGGACGAGTACGTCGCGTACTTGAAGTCGACCCTTCGTCCGACCACGACCATCGAGGCGCTGGGAAGCATCCGGCTGGCCGCGGATTTTGCCAACGGGGCCACCTATCAGATTGGGCCCCGTCTCCTCGATGAGCTCGACGTCGATGTCCAGTGCTCTGGGATTTCCCCGGACGGCCGCAACATCAACCAGGCCTGCGGCTCCACGCATCCGGAAACGCTCGCCCGGATCGTCACGGAGTCCCGTTGCGACCTAGGCGCCGCTCTCGACGGAGACGGAGACCGGCTGCTCCTCGTGGATCGCTACGGGCAACTCGTCAATGGCGACGCGATTCTTCTCATGTGTGCCCGACACATGAAGCGTGAAGACAGGCTTCCAGGAGACGGGATCGTCGCCACGGTGATGAGCAATCTGGCCCTGGAACAGGCGCTCGCGGTCGAGGGCATCACCCTCCATCGCACCCAGGTGGGCGATAAGTATGTCGCCGAAGAGATGGAGCGCCGCGGGCTGGCCCTCGGCGGAGAGCAATCCGGGCATATCATCTTTTCGGAGTACGCTCCCACCGGCGACGGCCTCCTCACGCTCATGCAGGTGCTGCGGTTGTTGATCTCCGAGAGGACACCGTTGCACGAGCTTGCTTACCTGAAGCCGTTTCCACAGGTGCTCGTGAATGTTCCGGTAAAGGAGAAACGGGACGTCAAGGAAGTCCCTGAAATCGCGCAAGCCATGGCCGAGGCGGAACGTCGGATCGCGGGGCGCGGCCGTCTTCTGGTCCGGTTTTCCGGGACCGAACCGCTCTTGCGCATCATGTTGGAAGGACCCGACGAAGGGGAGATTCAGGCGCTCTCCGCTTCTATCGCGGAGGCCACGCGCCGAAATCTTGCGGAGTAACGGATGGAGCTTGGTGTCACTCTCAACGCCGTCGCCCTCTTGAGGGAGTCGCGCAAGGCTCGCGAACCCGATCCAGTCATGGCCGCCTTCCTCGCCGAACAGGCGGGGGCGGAGGCTATCAACGTTCATCTGCGAGGCGACCGCCGCCACGTCCAGGAACGGGATGTGAACCTGCTGCGGGAGACGGTCAAGACCGAGTTCAACCTCGTAGCCTCAACTAGCCAGGAGCTGACCCGTGTCGCGCTCACGGTCAAACCCAACCGCGTAACCTTCGTACCGGACCGGATCGAGGAAGTCGGGGGGCCTCTTGGGGTCGACGTGATCCTCAATAGCTCGCAGCTCCGTCAGCTTGTGCGGGTGCTACGAGAAGGCTCCATCCGCTGTAGCGTCTTCATCGAGCCGGATCCCGATCAGATCCGGGAGGCACATCGTATCGATGCCCAGGGGGTCGAGCTCTCGACCGAGGCCTTCGTGGGCGCGAAGGGCGAAGAGGCCGTCGCCGAACAACTGCGGCGGCTCGCGGACGGGGCCCGCCTGGCGGAGAAGTTTGGGCTCGAGGTGGCCGCTGGTCACGGATTGTCGTTGCGGACGATCCGGCCGCTGCTCGGGCTCGCCGGTCTCAAGCGGCTCAACGTGGGCTACCAGCTCGTGGCACGCTCCTTCATCGTCGGCTTCGAGAACGCCGTCCGCGAAATGGTCGATCTCGTCAAGCTGCCGGCCCCGCCGCCCCGTTGACTGGCGGCGCCCGGTCTGGTATCTTCAATAAATCTGGCAGTTTAGGAGCTGGAATCTGGCAGTTTAGGAGCGGGACATGGTAGCCACTCGCATTCTGGCCGTTCTCAAGACGGAGGCATCGTAGGGTGAGACCTGCCAACGGGGCACCGGTGGAGAGCTCCTCTCCACCCAAGTCCACATTGCGGGAATATTTCGAATCCATTTGCGTGGCCGTGATTCTCGCCCTCTTCATCCGCACCTTCGTGGTCCAAGCGTTCAAGATCCCCACCGGTTCGATGATCGACAACCTTCTCATCGGAGATCACCTCCTGGTCAACAAGATGGTCTATTCACCGACCGCCACCGACTTGGAAAACGAAGTACTTCCAGTCAAGGACATTCGGCGCGGCGACGTCATCGTGTTCAAATATCCCTCGGAACCGGAGAGAGACTTCATCAAGCGAGTCATCGGTCTCCCGGGAGACGCCATCCGGATCGAGGAAAAGACGGTCTACATCAACGGAGAGCCTCTGCGGGAAGACTATGTCTATTACCCTCCCGGGCAAACAGGGGAGGAGGGTTACTCGGACTACCGTCGCGACAATATGCCGGAGATGATCGTGCCGCCGCATCAAATATTCGTGATGGGGGACAACCGCGACAATAGCCACGACAGCCGGTTCTGGGGAACGCTTCCTCGCGATCTGGTGAAGGGCCGGGCGCTGATCATTTATTGGTCGTTCGAGGCTCCCGGAGAGGCCTATCTTGCAACGAACATGTTCGACAGAATCAAGGGATGGGCATGGATGGTGGTCAACTTCTATGACAAGACCCGGAAGGATCGGTTCTTCCGTTTGGTCCGCTAGGCATCGGGCGTCCGTCGACGCCAACGATCTGTCAGAGGAGGGAGGTACCATGAAGAGATTCTGGAGCACGAGAGGCGAGGTCCGGATGAGCTCACTCCTGAGCCTGGCCGTGTTGATCTTCGCCGTCTACGAGGGCTTCCAATTCGTACCGGTGCTCTTCGCACAGTACGAGTTCAAGGATGCGATCGTCGAAGAAGCAAAATTCTCTGCTTACAAGACGCCGGAAACGATCCGGGATAACTTGTTGAAGAAGGCAGCCGAGCTCCGGCTACCGATCGAGCGACAAGACGTCGTCGTGGAGCGGCGGCCGACCTCTACCCGCATTCAGGTGCAATACGAGCTGAGCGTGGAGTGGTTACCGGGCCAGGAGTACTGGTGGGAGGTCAACGAAGACGAGGAGAGCGTGTTGTTCTAGCGTCTCCAGACGAACTTCAGACGTCAAAACAGGCGATCGCAAGAATCAAGTTGGCCAGACGCCAGTCAGTCGGCGGGGCTTGTGCGGCCTGTGGACCTCAAACGGCGCTCGACCTCACGCGCCGCTAGATTTCGAACGTGAACGGTCTTCCGGCGTGAGGCCGAGCCGGAAGCGATCTCCAGCTCCCGAGATGGTACTCCCAGGACCCGCGCGAGCAGTTCGATCAGTGCTCGGTTGGCCTGACCCTTCGTGGGTGGAGCTTTGAGCCTTACGCGGATCTCATCCCCATCGACCAGAAGGATTTCCTCACGCCGACTTCCAGGCGTCACGCGAACGCGGAGGATGGTCCCTTGACGCCCGTCAGCAATGGACGGGAGCTTCATTAATCACCGTGTGGCCAGACGTCAGCGTGGATTGGCGCGGCTGCCGCTAGCGACCACGTAGCCAGCCGCCTCAGGACGACTCCACCGCTCCCTTGCCACCGACTCCTCGACGCCTCAGGAAAGAGACCTTGTCCTGCTCAATCTCACTCTCCTCCATGAGCTTGATCAGGTTACGCAAGTTGGCGATGGTCGTGAGGATGGAGTTCTGGACCTGCCGTTTTTGGACGCGCAGCTCGAGGATGTCCTTCTCGATGTCGTGCGCCTTCACTTGAGCCACCTCGATGAGACGGTCCGCTGCCAGCTCCGCCTCCCGCAGAAGCATTTGGGACTGCTTCTTCGCGTTCTCCTTGAGCTCCTCGGACGTGCGCTGAGCTGCTACCAGGGTGTTCTTCAAGATCTGTTCCCGATCGTGATGCTCGGTCAGCAAGGCGGTGAGCCGCCTCGTCTCCTCCGATAGTTTCTCGTTCTCCGCTCGCAGCTGCTCCATCTCCTCGGCGACCAGGTTCAGGAAGGTCGTGACCTCATCCCGGTCGGCGCCGCGAAAACGCGTTTGAAAGCTGTGCCGCTGGATATCCAAGGGAGTCAGCTTCATGTCTCACATCCTCCCGGACCGCGCTGGTCCTTGTCTAAGACGGCGTCGATGTCACTTGGTTGCGACACGCAACCTCGTTAGACGCCGGGGGCGTCGATGTCGTTTTGGTTGCCGAACCTCGTCAGACGCCATTTGCTGGCCGCTCTCCGAAGATAGCCGTTCCCACGCGCACGAGCGTGGCTCCTTCCTCCACCGCCACCTCGAAGTCGTGACTCATTCCCATCGACAGCTCGGAGAACGCCGGACCAGCCAGCCCGCGCGAACGGGCGGCGTCCCGGAGCTCGCGCAACCGAACGAAGTAGGGTCGCACGTCCTCCGGATTGGACAGGTAAGGGGGGAGGGCCATCAACCCCAGCACCCGGAGATGCGTCAGCTCGGCCATACGCTCCAGAGTCTGATGGAGCTCGGATGCCGGCAGGCCCTGCTTACTCTCTTCGTCGGCAACCTGCACCTGGACGAGCACGTCCTGGGTCTTATGCTCCTCGCCTGCCAGCCGGTCGACTCGCCGAGCCATGTCTAGCGTGCTGATGGAATGGATGATATCGAAGTACTGAACAGCCTTTTTCGCCTTGTTGCTCTGGAGACGGCCCACCAAGTGCCAGACAAGATTCACCGCGGCGATCCGGCCTCGCTTGGTTTCTGCCTCCTGGACTCGGCTTTCACCGATCTCGGTCACGCCCGCCGCAATCGCCTCTTCAATCTCCTCGACCGTTCGGAACTTGGAAACCGCGACCAAACGAACCGAGCTAGCCGCTCGTCCCGAGCGGCGCGCCGCGGCCTCGATCCGTTGTTGGACGCTGGCAAGTCGCTCGGCCAGCGTCGTCCTTCCGACCGCTGCGGACAATTTTAGTCCGGCTCGAGGCGACTATCGCCCCTACTGCGGTGGTTGCTGCTTGAGATGATTGATGATCCCGGTCGCGACCGCGGCGTTCGGCCCATCGGGTGCCAACTCGAGGTACTTTTCGAGCTCGGCGATGGCCTCGGCGTTCGCACCCTTGTTCACGTTGACCATCCCCAGCTGATAGTAGGCGTCGGGGAACGTGGGATCCAATTCCAAGACCTTTCGAAAGGCCACTTCGGCCGTAGCCAGATCTGCCGCGTTCATCGCCGTCGCGCCGAGGTTGTACTGGTAACGGGCGTCGTCGGGCCGAATAGCAACGGCTTTCTGGAGCATCTCCTCCGCCTGGGCCCACTCCGTCCTCTCGGCGTAGATGTTGGAGAGCTCGATGTAGGGCTCGGCATAGGAG
>JBOGJF010000860.1:0-4585 GCA_050747785.1 Vicinamibacteria bacterium | reverse complement strand
GTGCGGAACGGGGCGAAGCTGAAGTCGGTAACCTCAATGAAGTAAACGACGGCCGCGGTCTCGATCAACGGGATAGGAAGGATGGCGACGAACGTGTCGTCATCCTCTTGGATCATCTCGACGTAGTAGAAGTCGGCGTACTGTTCGGCGCGAAAGTAGAGCTTCGCGGTTCGCACGAGCTCGGGCGTGTCGGTATCGAACGTGATCCTCGCAAACTGGCGCGACGATACGTACTCGAGCCCCTCATGGCGGAGGCTCGGCGCTTGTCGGGCACTCGCCAAGACCCCGGCCTCGGCGAGGAGGTACAGCGCGGTCAAGATCACCGTCAAGGATTGACTGGGGCTAGGCATGATTTCCTCTCCTCATCGCCGAGGAACACGGTCCTTCTCCCAGCTCTTGAAGACGACGGATGGCTTGCTCGTCTCCTAGAGACGCCGCTTTGCAATACAGCTGAACCGCAGTCTTCCTGTCTTTGCGCACCCCTCCTTTGCCCTCCTCGTAGAAGCGACCCAGGTTGAACAGAGCCCCCGGGTTGCCCGCGTCAGCCCCTTTACGGTACCAATCGAGCGCAGTCTTCAAGCTCCTTCTCGTGCCGTAGCCGTTCTCGTACATGTAGCCGAGGTTGTTCATCGCGCTGTCATTCCCTCCGTCTGCCGCACGTTGGAACCAGCGAAGGGCCTCTTCGTTGTCGCGCCGGACGCCGTGGCCCTCGCGGTACATGCGCCCCAGCGCATTCATCGCGCTGGCGTTCCCCGCCTCGGCTGCTTTGAGAAAGAGCCTTCTCGCCTCGTCGTAGTCTCGCGCCACAATCTCGCCCTCGTACAAGATTTGCCCGAGGTTGAACATGGCGGACACATCCCCGGCTTCGACCGCCTTCCGGTGCCACTCCAACGCCTTCTCGTTGCTCTGGCTCACTCCCCGGCCATTCATATACATGACCGCGAGGCTGTTCATGGCAGCGCCGTCTCCCTGTAGAGCCGCGCTCTCGAATAGCGAAAAGGCCTTCCCATAGTCTCGATTGATGCCTTTACCGTGCAGATACATCGTGCCCAGGTTGAACATGGCCGCCGTATCACCGAGCTGCACTGCCCGGGAGAGCCAGTCGACCGCGGTGAGATAGTTTTGGGGAACGCCCAGACCTTCGCTATAGAGGTAGCTAAGATTGGTCATGGCGCTCGCATTCCCTTTCTCGGCTCCCTTCTCGAACCAGGTTCGTGCCGTTTCGAAATCGCGCGGAACGCCCCGGCGATCGAAGTACATGAACCCCAGGAACGTCATCGCCTCAGCGCTACCCAGATCGGCGGCTTCGCGGAAAGCGGCACGCGCCGTATCGTAATCCTCCCGCGTGTAGGCCCCCTTCGCTTGCCAGAGAAGCGCGTCCCCTCGGGCGTCGGGCCTGGGGGGTACGGGCTCCGGTCCGTCGGCTACGGGAGTCTCCTTGAGCACGAAAACGAAGTCGCCCTGGTTCAACTCGGGATCGAGAATCTTGCCGTACTGGGGATTCTGGACTGGGATCTCGTTCTTCATCAGAACACCAAGCTCCTCGCCGGTCAGATACCCGTCACGGATGGGTTCTTCGATGACGCCTTTCAAGACGTTGACCAAGATCGTCTTGAAGAGGCTGCGATCGGGCACGGGCTCGTCGGCGGAGCCCGCGGTCAGGAACTCGCGAACGGGCAGGGTGACGTTGTGACTGAGGACGCGCGGCGTCGAGCCGCCGCGTTGTCTCAACACGGTCCCGGAGAAGCAGCTATCGAAAACGAACAGCACGTGACGCGCGGTGATTTCGCGGGAATAGGTCAAGAAGTTGTCCATGCTGATGGATCGCGCCCGGAAGCCGGCTGGATCCGTAACCGAATCCGCGGCATCCGTGGGTACAATGTAACCAAGCTCACGCTTCCCGATGCCGGTCATCGTGTGCCCGTGGCCGGCGTAGTAAATCAGAAGTTGAGCACCCTCCTCCTGTCCGTGAGTGGCGATGAACTCCGCCATCACGTCGCGAAAATCGCTCGCGGTGACGTTGGTCTCGACCCGCGTTTGGAATCCGAGTCCCTCCAAGACGGATGCCAGCTCCGCGACGTCCTGTGCGGGCCATCGGAGATCGCTCCAATCTTGATAGTCGCTGTTGCCAATCAAGAGGGCGTAGGAGCCCGTGTAAAGATCAACCACATTGTTTGCCGAAGTGACGATTCGCACTCCGCGGGACGGCTGCGCGCTCACCGAACTGCTGGATGCCGCAGCCAGCGTGAAGAGCACAAGGATAGCTTGCCCATTCGCCAGTCCAGGGATAGCGCGCATCGCGTTTCGCCGCGGGCGATTACAGTCGGCCCGTCAGACAAGCACACTGCAACACAAATGCCAGGCTTGAAGAGGCCGTTGTCGGGAGGCAATTCGCTGATTTCCGGAAGGTTATCAGCCGACACATGGGGACGCCCGGTGTGACCTCTATGGCTACAGAAGTACGCCCGAGTATGGGCATATTGAAGCTGAAAAGCGTGGATTAGCTGTAGCCCGTGCCGCTACATCCCCGGCTTCTTCGGCGGTTGCTGCTTGGCGTCGGCCCGGGACGTTTCCGGCTCGAAATGGAACAAGGTCTGCGGGATGGGCATGAAGACCTCGGCTCCCGGGGCCGCCTCTCTTACCGCCTTGACAACCCGCCTCGTACTTGCGAAAGGAATCTCCTTGAGCCATTCGTCTTGTGGACCGAAAAAGTTTTCCCAGTGCCCCAGAATCACGTAACGCGGATTGGTGTTCTCGACGATATGCGTGGGTCTCCGGACGTCGAAGAAGTTGCCGACGCAGAGTAGCGCCAGGTCCACGGCCTTCTCACTCAGGAGCTCTTCCGGAATCTCGCCGATGGTTGGACGCGTAGGCGCGTCCTGGTAGTAGATCCGAAACAAGGGAGTGGCCTGGTTGTCATCCATGAAATCGATCAGGTAGGCAAGCGTCTGGCCTTCCTGGTAGTCCTGCGAACGATCTGGCGGTGCGAAACGCGGTCTGTGCACGCATCCCGGCCAAAGGTGAATGAAACTCAGAATCTGGGGAGGATGCTCCGAACACAAAGCGCGGAACCGAATGTTGGTGTCCGGAACGTTCACCCAAGCGCCGTCCGTCGTTGCCGCGTCGAAGCGACCCCTCGCCTGCCCGACGGGACCCTGATTCTGTATGCACTTTCGGTAATCCACTAGGTCCTGATCCATTCGGTCGAGGGCAACCACACGATCCTCGGGTATTCGCGGCATGTCTCCAGCCAGAGCCCCGGGTGCGTATCCCGCAAGGATGTTCTTCACGCTCACGTTGCCGTAGATGATGGCCTCCGGTGTCTTCTCCCAAACGTAGGGAACGTCCATCAAATGGTCATAATGTGCATGGCCCACGAGAATCGCCTTGACCCCCGGGGCGTGGGGATGAAACTTCTCGATGCGGTCGGGATTTGGCTTCACGACGTCGGAAAGCTCCTCCGTCGTCGGGTTGGAATAGAGGGGCGCGGTCAATACGGCCTCGTCACCCCTTTGAATCAAGAATCCACCCACACCCAGAAATCGTACCTGTACGACCGTTTCGTAGCCCGCCTGGCTGGGACGGATCTCTTCCAAGGAGCTCTCGTAGGTGGCAAGACACGCGGTGCTGACCATCGTTTGGATCAGGGTGCCCGTCAGCGCCACCCAAAAGCCTGAGCCTTTCATCGGCCACCGTCCTCTCGCGACAAATGTTCCTCTTCTCTTGCCGCTTCAATTGATCGCGGCCCCCACCAGTAAGCCGACGACCAAACCCACGGGAAGAGCGGCCTTGCGCATGAACCTGTCGAAGAAGTCTTCTTTCCTCGCCTCCGCGATGGTCTTATAGATTTCGGCGCGCTCCTTCTCCGCTTCGTTCAAGGTCTCCAGAATTTGGATCCTTTGATGGTTGACCTGAAGTGTCGCCTCGTACCCCGCCGTTAACTGATCGTGAAGCGCCGTTTCCGCCTTGTAGCTCGCGATTTGCCTCTCGTACGCCGGGATGAGCTTGAGATTCTGGGCGTAGCCACTGATTTTGGTTCCAGTGAGGATGAGACCGATGGTTCCGCTTTGGTCCTTGACCTTCGTGATGGAATCGAGGGCGAGAGAGAAGTCGACCCGGAAGAAATCGTCCACGTCCCGGTCGGCACCACGAGCCCGGACATCGGCTCCGCTAATGCCGGCGATGTCGCTAATCGTTGTCAGGGCAACCTCCGTGGTGGGGATGGATCCCGCCAGCGTGTCCAAGGATTCCTGTGCCTGCCGGACGGTTTCCTTGGCTTCACGGAGCTGGGCTTTGGTATTTTGCAGCTCGTCCTCAGCTTGCGCCGTTACCTCGCTTGTCGGACAAAACACCACGGCTGCGATTAACAGAGCGACGCGTGTGCTCTTCAATGATAGCCATCGCATCTTCCAATCCGATGATTTCACTAGTGATCGCATCGATATCTGCCTCCCCTTGGGCGATCTGATCCCTCAGAGCGCCCAGAGTCTGCTGGAGCCGAGCAATTTCTTGAAGCCGCTGTTCCTCTTCTTTGGAGAGTTCTTGGTATTCCTTCTTGAGCTCTGCGATCTGCTCTTCCTTCTTC
>JBOGJF010000859.1:0-3322 GCA_050747785.1 Vicinamibacteria bacterium | reverse complement strand
CCCAACGGCGCGGGCAAGACGACCACGGTCGAAGTCTTGGAGGGTTTGCGTCCCCGCGACGGGGGCCAGGTCACGGTCTTGGGCTTCGATCCCGGAGTGCAAAGCCGCGAGCTCAAGGATCAGATCGGTGCCTGCCTGCAGTCGACGAACCTGCCCGACAGGCTCCGCGTCGCCGAAGCACTGACTCTCTTCTCCGATCTCTACTCGCGCCACCAGGATATCGACGTGCTCCTGAAGCGGCTCGAGCTCGAGGACAGGCGAAACCGCTATTACTCCGAGCTCTCCGGCGGCCAGAAACAGCGCCTGGCGCTCGCCCTTGCTCTCATCAACGATCCCCAGGTTCTGTTCCTGGATGAGCCCACCTCCGGCCTCGATCCACAGGCGCGGCACGAGATCCACGCCCTCATTCAAGACCTTCGCCGCGATAGCCGCACCATCTTGCTGACCACGCACTACATCGAAGAGGCCGAGAAGCTCTGCGACCGCGTGGCCATCATCGACGAAGGCCGCATCATCGCCATGGGCACACCCCAGGAGATCAGCGCCCGGACCGTGGGACACTCCTTGATCGAGATCCACAGTGAAACGGCTCTTCCATCGGATCTGCCGGAGCTCGAGTCGACCGAACAGATCGCGTTCGCTCCCGACCGACGGAGCCTGGTCGTCCACTCTGCTCATCCGGCGCGCACGCTCGTCGACCTCGTCAAATGGTTGGACCAGCACGGGGTCGAGCTGTCCGATGTGCGACTCAAACGGCCCACACTTGAGGACGTCTTCATCGAGATGACCGGCAGGAAGCTCAGAGATTGAAAGCTTACCTCGCCCTCGCCAAGGTCGATCTCAAGCTCGCCCTCCGCAACAAATCCGTCCTCTTCTTCAACTACCTCTTCCCTCTCATTTTCTTTTTCGCGTTCGCTCAGTTCCTGGGCGACGGTCTAGGGAGAATCTCCTACATCGTCAGTATGGTCCTGGTGCTGGGAATCCTCGGCAACGGCTTGTTCGGCGCGGGCATGAGAGCGGTACAGGAGCGTGAAGCCAACGTGCTGCGCCGCTTCAAAGTGACTCCGATCTCTCCGCTACCGATCCTGGTCGCGTCCATGATCACCGGCTGGGTCCTCTACCTGCCCTCGGTCGCCTTGGTCCTGGGACTCGCCTATTTCCTCTACGGGATGGCGATGCCGGACCGCTTGTTCACGCTTCTCGCGCTCATTTCGATCGGCGTGGTCGCCTTCCGCGCCATCGGATTGATCCTGGCCGCGGTGGCGAACTCCGTCCAGGAGAGCAACATCCTGATTCAGTCCCTCTACATGCCGATGCTCTTCCTCAGCGGAGCGACCTTCCCGATGAGCATGTTGCCGGGGTGGGCCCAGATCACCGCGCAGTACCTTCCCGCCTCCTACCTCGTGACGGGCTTCCAGGGCGTCTTTTACCGCAATGAGTCGCTGCTCGAGAACTGGCCCGCGATCCTTGCCTTGATGGCGACGGTCGTCCTGGCGACCTTCATTTCCGTCCAACTGTTCCGCTGGGAAAAAGACGAGCGGATTCGTGGGTCGGCAAAGCTGTGGGTGCTGGCAGTTCTGGTTCCATTCGTTGTTCTCGGCGCCTACCAGATGTGGAGCCGCGAGAATATCGACAAGGCGGAAGGCTTGTGGCGCGATCTCGATCGCCAGGAGCAAGAGGAGACGGGGAGCGGGCCTTCGATCGAGCGTTAGTACCATGGGCCCCCGGCCCTCGCGGAAAGCTTCCCGCCTACGCCGTGGCACGCTTCCTTCATTGCCACGGCTTCGGCGAGGCCACGCCGAAGCTTTGCGAAGGCGGGCGGCTGGTCCACCGAAGTCTCTTAGTCCAGAGACGGACGAGGGCGGACGCGGCAGGGATACATTAAATGTCCCGCAACCGCTGCTCGAGCTCCTCAGCGAGTTGGATGTGGTTGTGGGCCCGTGCCGCCTCTGCACCGTGACGGAACGCCCACCGGGCGTTCTTCTTCTTGCCCAGCTTGACGAGGGCGTCTCCTAGTATCCGATAGGCCGCCCCCTCGTCTTCCTGCAGCTTCATGTAGGCGTCGAGCTGCTCGACCGTCCCGGCATAGTCCCCCGCTTGGTACAGGTCCTCGGCCAGCATCCGACGAGCGAGCGCGTCCTTGGGATCCTTCTCGATCATCCCGCGCAGCGCCGCAATCCGAGCCTCACTCATCGGGTCGATGGTAGCACCGTTTGCATTGGTCCTCATATTCGGGTAGAATTCGAAAGCTCTTAAACCCCTGAACGTCCAAGAACCCATCGGCCGGTGTCGGCTCTCGACCGAGAGCGGATATTTGCGTCGCAACCAAACGGGAGAATTGATGCTTCGAAGACAACGTGGTAGACCGACGAAACCGGATTGGCCCGTTCTCGCCCTTTTCCTCACCGCCGGGGCCTGCGCTCTGGAGGAAGGAACCACTCCGACGAGCAATACGCCACCGGTCGTGGCCAACGACGGACCGACCGCTCCGCCTAACGACCCCGGCGCGGTTCCCCCGTCCATCCTAAGCCCCGTTCCTGGAACTGAGGTCAAGAGCGCGTCGCCGACCTTGACGGTGGGCAACGCTTCCCTCGCGGGCAACACACGCACGACGTACACGTTTATGGTCGCCAACGACGTAGACTTTGCCGATATGGTCGCAAGACAGCCGGATGTTCCCCCGGGCGACAACGGCCGCACCTCGTGGCAGGTCGACAAGACGCTCGACCAGGGCCGATACTTTTGGCGTGCTTACGCGCAATCCGGTACGACCCGACTCACCTCCAGGATTGCCGATTTCAAGGTCCCAAACCTCACGCCCGACCCGATCGATGATCCGATCGGAGAGCCGCTCCCGCCCACCGGGCCGGGCACGGTGATCGTTTTCGACCCCCTGACCAACTTCTCCTCGATCGGCGCGGTGAGCGGTGGCGCCTTTACCGCGGGAGGTTGGGAAGTACGCGACCACCGCAATTACATCCGCTACCAGGTCCCGACCCTGAGTAGTGGCTATGTCGAGTGGGAGAACAGCGGTCTCCGGCCCTCCAATCCAAGCCTGGATCAGTACATGCTCTTCGGAATGTGGGATCCCAATCGCGGTGACTATCGAACCAACCCCTTCCGCGTTCACATCCAGAAACTCGATCAGAACCACAACTCCCCGTACGTTCGACTGCGCTGGATCGCGAACGGCGAGCAGCACGACGTGGGTAACAATTTCCTGGGTTGGGATCCCACGCGTCGCTATCGATGGCGCATTCAGTGGGGCCCCGCGAGCGGCGGCAACCAGGTGGACGTCTTTCTGGACGGCGCTCGTGTGATG